>WRJK01000029.1 GCA_009782285.1 Clostridiales bacterium | reverse complement strand
GGCTTCGCCTGCAATGATAACTGACTCGATAAAGGCTGTTTGCTCATCTTCAAGCACAACAGCTCTGAAGCCCGTCAGATTAATGGTTGTGTCGCCTGCTGCCCTGGGAGCGAATATTAATTTCGCCACAGCCACAGGTTCGGCCGAGGTGAGCCCCGTCGAGCTTCCCGCCGGGTATCCGATGGTGACGGAGCCTTTCCAAGTGTTGCCGCCCGCATACCTCCAGATAATGCCGTCGATGACGGTGAACCCTGCAAGGGTTTCTATGCCAACCCCTGACAGCATGTTGCCGTCCACTTCGAATTCCAGCTCAGCCGACAGCACGTTTTCCGCCTTGTGAAGCGTTAGGCAAACCTCGACATTTTTGTCAATGTCGCTCTCTGCGTCTACGCTGAGGCTTGCGCCCACATACTTGACTGCATTCTGCGGAAGCGTGAAGAACCCTTGGTTGCTTGCGCCGGCTGAGTTTTCGACATACCAGTGCACGTAATTCGGCAATCCGGCGTTTGCTGCCGCCTCCAAGGCGCCGGCGTAGTCTTTCCAGCCTGCAGATCCGTCATAGGCAGGCTCGAACTTGCTCCCCGTAACCTTGTATTTCTTGACCGCAACCGTTTCGGTGGTCGCTGCCGTGTCTTCTGCCAAGTAGTTCAAAGAAACCTCCAGCAGGCCTCCAGCCGCCTCAGCCGAGTAGGTCACCGTCGGCCTTGGCACGTCCATGACGCCCGACGCATAAGCGAACATCGCGTTTGCTACTATGCGGTAATACAGCTGGCTTCCAGCTTTGCTGAAGACGTTGTTCATTATTGTCGTCATTGGGATGTCTACGCCATTCTTGGTGTAAATGCCCGACGCTATCATGGTTTTGCCTTTATAGTCTGCCGCAGAACCGAGGGGGTAAACCCTGCCAGCCTGGAAGTAATCATCGCCGGTAGCCACCACGGCCAGCGGCTTCATAAATCCCGGCAGGTAACTGATGTACCGGTTGCTGCCGTTCATCGTGTATATGGTGTTCTGCTTTTCCATATTGGCCAGTATCAAGCTGGAGTTGGCATATGTGCCGCGAAGCAGCGCCTCTCCGCTCCTCGACCCTGTTGTTATCTGATTTGCGGTTTCAGTGATAATGCCGTTCGCATTGCTGCTGCCAACAAGCACAACCGGCACGCCGCCGCTTATTGCGGTTGCCAACGCACCGCTCGGGCTTGTGTTGCTCAGCATGTACACGTTGGCACCGCTCCTCACCGTGCTTGCGCTGACAGTTCCGATGTCGTCGAATTCGTACAGGTCAAGGTAGTATTGGGCGGCCGTCCCTCCTGCATAGCCGATGACAGGTTTGACTATTTTTTGAGAATTGGCGGGAGGCGCGTCTCCGTAACCAAACCCTTCCACGTAAAGCGGCATCATTCCGAATATTTTATTGTGCTGTGCCGCTGTTTTGTCAATAGCGTCAACCCTCTTTGCGACGAAATCGCCGAGGGACGCCCCTGGCACGTATCCATTTGTCAAATATACGTCTTTGCCGTCTGCCAGCAATCTGTTTACCAGCCTGATGGCATCGGCGCTATTGTTCTTTACAACAACATAGTCGCCGTCTCCCGGGAAACCGGCAGCCGGCAGCGAAAGCGACGGCACGTCGTTGGTTTTCCCTTTGAACAAATCTTCTTCATAGACGGTGGCGCGGTCAAAGCCCCTGAGTTCGGGATAGCTTATCACAATGCTGTCGTACAAACTTGGGTAAATCGATGCGTCATAGCCCTCGTACAGCATCGTGTTTGCAAAAGTCCTGGCGCCTTGGTGCATGTTGATCACATACGTCCCTTCCGGGTACGCCACCCCGTTGTACAAAACTGGTTCAGTTGTAATTTCCAGCTTGACGCCCCCGCAGCTGCTGAGGATGTCCAGTGCTTCAAATGCCGCCCCTGAACTCCTCTGGTGTTCAGGATCAACTGGAATCACGAAATACTCAGGGAAGAAGCTCAACTCATTGCCGTCAGCGTCAACCTTTCTCGGGCGGCCCACGTTCATGTTTTCAGGAACCGTGAAACGCTGCGACAGGATGCCCCTAACCTCTTCGATTAACGGGTGGACGTTGACCAGGAGCGGGTCGACCAAGTCTTTCCGGTCTTCGTTTTCTATTGCGCGCCTCTTGAACTCCAGTTTGTTGCCCACGAGGCCTTCCCATTCGCCTATGCAGAAATTGAACAGCCCCATTATGCCCTGTACGCCTGCGTCGACCGAGTCCTGTGTTGCGTTCGGGAACTCGATAGTCGACCCTATCGACCCGAAGAGCATCGACATAGGCGGCGTGTATATAGTCGAGCCGTTGTCCCATCCTGAGACCACGTCCCTCGTCGGAAGCACGTATCGCTTGTGTGGCGATTTGCCTATTACCGACATCCCGATAGAATCGCAAAGCCTCACTAAGTAGTCTTCAATCAAGTCGACCTCGAAATTCGGCTCGTAAGGCGGCGTCGTACCGTCAATAATGTAGTTTGTGTAGTAGCCGTGGAATTCCACCATGTATATCGGGTCCCACTTGTTGAAAGCCCTGGCCGCCGCCCTGGTTTCCGGCTGTGAGAAATATGACGCGTCGCGGTTCATGTCGTAACCGTAGGCGCTCACCCTGGCGGCTCTGGAAAATCCGTCGGGGTTGCCGTGGAAAGTCAGCACAACAATGTACTTGTCAAGAAAATCCGAAACTTTGAACTCAAGGTCTTCCGGCGTTCCGCCCAGGGACCTCCTGCTGCCGTTGCTCGAATCGGACACCGACGTGGGGTACAGCCTTTCCGTGTCGGCTTCAGTCCTTCTTGTGAACCTGACGGTGTCGTTGTTCAAAAGGCGGTCGAATAGGGTCAGGCAAAGCGGTGGGCCTACGACTTCGCCGCCGTGTATCGCGCTGAAGAACAGCACGGCTTTTTGGCTGCCGGGTGCCAGCGCCTCTTTCAGCTCTGACGGGTCGCTGTTCATCTTTGGCTTCGTCACGTTGAGGTATTCGTCAACGGACGCCTTGGAATCCGAAATCACCGCCGTCCATATCTCGCGGTTTTCAGTAGTGGTGCCTGAGGATTCGAATTTCAGGTACCTGCCCTTCGAACCGTATGTTCCGCCCTCCGGGTTCACCGCTATGAACTGCCTAGCGAAATCGTTTATTTCCTCGTATTTGTAAAAAGCGTCGTTCATGGAAAGCCTGATCATTTTTAAACCGACAGCTTCTGCGCCGTCGCCGTAATGCGCTTTGAACTCCCAATCGCCCATGAGCGCCAAATTATCGGCGCCGGGGCTCGACATCGGATAGTACGGCGTGTACGGCACGTTGTCAGCCGAAGAATTGCTTGCGTTGACAAATGCGTTGAACTGAACGCCCTGGGTCACGACTATGTTGCCTCCGGATATGACAGCTGCCGGGCTTCCGACGCTGCTGATCTGGCTCCAAGCGTTTGCCCCCCCGCCGGACAGTGGCCTGTCCGCGTACGTCCAGCGGATTTTTGATGCGTCGAATTCGCCGTCGCCTGTGCCCAGCCCTGTATAGCTGCCCTGTGGGATGCTTAGCTCAAATGTGAACAGCCTCGGGTCGGTCATCGAAGCTCCCCTCGCGGTTGTGTAGTACAGGCTCGGGTCCTCGCCGTTCACAGCCAGCACTCCATGGTCGCCTTTGTACACTGTGTAGTTGCTTACGTCGTAGTTCTCGGCGTCCCTGTAGGTCGATTGAATGTTTCCGCTTGCCAGCACCTGTACTCTTTTGACGGTTATTCCAAAATCGCCCTCGTTGCCGCTGCCAAAGCCGAAGTACTCGCTTGCGGCACTGATATCGTCCAGCGAGACTGCCCCGGCTGAGATGCCAACAGGAAGCGTCAACAGCAGTGCGGCTGCAATGGCCACTGACAGTATTCTTTTTATTTTTCTAGATTTATTCATTGCATTTTTCCCCCTTTACTTGGTGTAGTGTATGAAAAGGTCGAGCAGGTCCAGCATGTCGATTACGCCGTCCGAATTGACGTCGCACATGCTCGCCGTGACGCCCTTCCCCTTGGAGTCGTTGACCTTCACAAGGGTCTCCCAGTTCGGGCTGCCGCTGTCAAACCCGCAGTACAGCAGCATGATGCCTAGGTCTAGTGCATCGACTTTGTTGTCCCTGTTCAGGTCGTATTTCGAGAACACCCTCTGGTCGATGTTGGTCACGGCTTCGCCTGCGATAATAACAGACTCGATATAAGCTGTATGCTCACCATCAAGCACAACAGCTCTGAAGCCTGTCAGATTAATGGTTGTGTCGCCTGCCGCCCTTGGCGCGAATATTAATTTCGCCACAGCCACAGGTTCGGTCGAGGTGAGCCCTGTCGAGCTTCCAGCCGGGTATCCGATGGTGACGGAGCCTTTCCAAGTGCTGCCGCCCGCATACCTCCAGATAATGCCGTCGATGACGGTGAACCCTGCAAGGGTTTCTATGCCAACCCCTGACAGCATGTTGCCGTCCACTTCGAATTCCAGCTCAGCTGACAGCACATTTTCCGCCTTGTGAAGCCTTAGGCAAACCTCGACGTTCTTGTCAATGTCGCTCTCTGCGTCAACGCTGAGGCTGGCGCCTACATATTTGATTTCCCTCTGCGGAAGCTTGAAGAACCCTTGGTTGTTTGCACCTGCTGAATTCTCTGCGTACCAGTGTACGTAATTCGGCAGCGTAGTGCTTTCGGGCACAGCAAAGGGTGCTGCATAGTCGTTCCAGCCTGCAGATCCGTCATAAGCCGGCTCGAACTCGCTGCCCGTAACCTTGTACTTTTTGACTGTGGCCGTTTCGGCTGTCGCCGCCGTGTCTTCTGCCAAGTAGCTCAGAGAAACCTGGAGCTGGCCGTCCCCTGCCGCCGCCGAGTGCGTCACGGCAGGTCTGGGCACGTCAAAGATGCCCGCAGAATTTGCAAAGATGGCGTTTGAAACAATCCTGAACGCTATCTGGTGACCTGCCTTGGCGTAGACGTAGTCGGCAAGGTAAGTGACTGGAACGTTCACGCTGCCTTTGCTGACAATGCCTGACGCTACCAAGCTGGACCCTTTAAGCCGGCTTGCGGCAGTGTTTGCATTTGTCGAGTACCAGTGCCCGGCAATGAAGAAGTCGTCGTCTGTGCTGGCAACAGCCAAAGGCTTCATGTAGCTGGGGAGCCCGGTCATGAACAGGCCGTATTCGGTGTAGACCGACTTGACGTTTTCGAAGTTTGACGTCAGCAGGCTTGAGCCGGAGTACGAGCCTTTGAGGAGCGCCTCGCCGCCGTCCTCGCCGCCGGAGAGGCGCTGGGAGGTTATTGCGCCGTTCCCGAGTATTGTGTTCATTGCGGCAATCGGCCCACAGTGGATGTACGGCATCCCGTTGTTTATTGCGGTTGCCATGTTACCGGAAGCACTGCCGTAGTACGACAGGAACACGGTTGCGTCGGCCCTCGGCGAAGCTGCTGTCATCCCCCTCACGTCGTCGAATTCCAATAAATCAAGCCCATACTGTATGTTCTCGTTGTAGCCGTTGCCAAAAATGCCAACTCTTGGCTTTACGAGTTTTTTTGCGTTGGCAGGCACTGCGTCCCCGGCGTCGAAGCCTTCAATGTAAAGGGGCAGCATGCCCAGCACGATGTTCTCGCGTGGAAGGATTTTGTCAGCCACGTCTGCCCGCCTTGCCACAAAGTCGCCGAGCTTGGCGCCTGGAACGTACCCGTCAATCATGAACACGTCCTTGCCGTCGCCCAGCAGTCTGTTTGCAAGCCTCGTCGCGTCATGGTTGTTGTTTCTGAAAACCACGTATTCCCCGTCTCCGTCTATAGAGGTGTCCGGCCTTGCCGGCATTGACACAGCTGCCGTTTTACCCGACAAGAAGCCTTTTTCATGAACCGAGACGCATTCAAAGCCCCTCATCTCCGGATAGGACACCACACAGCACGAATATAGGTCAGGGTATATCGAAGCGTCGTAGCCAGGATACAGATGGGTGTTCGCAAAGCTCCTGGCAGCTTGGTGCATGTCAATGACATACGTGCCAGCCGGGTAGACAACCCCGTCCCATGCGACTGTCTCCGTCGTCCTCTCCAGCTTGACGCCGCCGCATTCTTCAAGCCAGCTCAGCGTTTCGATCGTAGCGGGTATGTTTGACTGGTGGTCCTTGTCCACCGGGAGCAAGTAGTACTCGGGGAAAAAGCTCCGTTCGCTGCCGTCAGCGTCATGCTGCCTCGGGCGGCCCACTTGGAACTGTGCTGCGAAAGTGAACCTCAATTGGCTCCTTACCTCTTCAATGAGCGGATGGACGTTCACCAGAAGCGGGTCAACCAAGTCTTTTCTGTCTTCATTTTCGACACCGCGCCGCTTGAACTCCACCTTGTTCCTGAGAAGCCCTTCCCATTCGCCAAGGCAGAACTTGAACAAGCCGAACATGCCCTGCACCCCTGCGTCCACCGAATCCTGGGTTGCGTTGGGGAACTCTATCGTCGAACCAAGCGAGCCGAAAAGCATCGACATGGAAGGCGTGTATATGGTGGAACCGTTGTCCCAGCCAAACACCACGTCCCTTGAAGGGTGCACGTACCTTTTGTGGGGGGAGTTGCCGATAATTGACAGCCCGATAGAGTCGCACAGGCCCCCCATGTATTCTTCTATCAGATCCACCTCAAGGTTCGGTTCGTAGGGGGGCGTCGTCCCGTCAATGATGTAGTTGGCGTAGTAGCCGTGGAACTCCACCATGTATATCGGATCCCATTTGGAAAACGCCTTGGCTACGGCTCTCGTTTCAGCCTGTGTCATGTAGGCAGCGTCGCGGTTCATGTCAAAGGCGTAATGGTTGGTCCTGTTTGATTTCGAATATCCCTCCGGGTTGCTTGAAAACGTAAGTATTACGATGTACCTGTCCAGAAAATCGTCAATGTCAAGCGCCAGGTTCGTGAAACCGGAGCCTGCCAATGCCCTTGTGCCCCCGGAGCTTGTGCTGGTCTGCGACGTCGTTAGGATGCGTTCGGTCTGCAGCCCCATCTCCCTCTTTGTGAACCTGACAGAGTCCTCGTTGAGAAGCCGGTTGAACAGAGTGTTGCAAATAGCCGGGCCGGCGACTTCGCCGCCGTGGATTTGGTTGAAGAACAGCACACCCTTGTGGCCGCCTCCTGAAATCTCTTTGAGTAGGGCTGCCGGATCCGCGTTCATCATCGGCTTCGTCACGTCAAGGTATTTGTCGATTGACTCCTTGGAATCCGATATGACTGCCGCCCACATGTCGAGCCCTTCAAAAGTCTTGCCAAATGATTCCATTTTCAGGTACCTGCCCTTTGTGCCGTAGATACCGCCGTCCAAACCATGCGTGGCTATGTAGTCTTTGGCAAATGCATCCAATTCCTGATACTTGACGAAAGAGTCGTTCATGCACAGCCTGATCATCTTTGAGCCCACAGCTGCCGCGCCGCCGTCGTAAAAGGCTTTCAGGTTCCAATCGCCCATATAGCCCAAATTTGTCGCTCCGGGGCTTGACATGGGGTAGTACGGCGTGTATGGTATGTTGTCGCCGGTGGAATTGCTTGCGCTTACAAATGCATTGAATTGAATACTTTGCGTCACGACGATGCTGTCGCCTGCGATGACGGCAACCGGGCTGCCCACCCTGCTGATTTGGCTCCAGGCATTAGTCCCGCCACCAGAGAGCGGCCTGTCTGCGTATGTCCAGCTGACTTTTGAGGCGTCGAACTCGTTTTCACCAGTGCCTATCCCTGTGAAGCTTCCCTGGGGCAGGCTGAGCTCGACAGTGAAAATCCTCGGGTCGGTCATCGAAGCGCTGCGAGCGGTCGTATAGTACAGCGCAGGGTCTTCCCCGTTAACCGCAAGGGTTGCATGATCCCCTTTGTAGACGGTGTATGAGCTCACGTCGTAGTTTTCGGCGTCTCTGTACACTGACTGTACATTCCCGCTCGCTGTTACCTGCACCCTCTTGATGTCTATGCCGAAATCGCTTGCGCTGCCTCCCACAATGCCAACAAACTCGCTTGAGGCGTTGAAGCCAGCTTGGTCGTCGGCGAATGCCGTTATTCCCACGGGGAATGTGAACAGCAATGCCAAAACAACGGTGACTGCTAGGATTCTTTTAGGTGTTCTTGACTTTTTCATTTTTACTTGATCTCCTTCCTTAAGAAATAATTTGCCCCTTTTGCTTTGTCGTTGGGGTTCGACTGCTCCACCTCCTTCTTGATTATTTCTTGTCTTCGAATTATTGTTACTCCTATTGTATAATTCTTGACAAAATGCGTCAAACCATTTCTTTCAATTTGCAGATAATTTTATGCCGATCAACCGCCAGGCGCACTAAAAAAGGAGGCTGCCAAACTTATCAGCAGCCTCCCGACATGTCACAGGTCCGTGACACAGGAACCGTCCCCTTTTGTCACACCTTTTTGTCACACTTCTGTGGTCCACCCCATGGTGTCTTCCAATTTGCCTGTCTGTATCCCGTACAGTTCGTCGTACAGCTTCTGTGAAAGCTCTCCGATTTCCCCGTTGTTGATGGCTATTTTCTGGTCTTTCCATGTAAGCTCCCCTACCGGCGAAATAACAGCCGCCGTGCCGGTCGCAAACACTTCGTTCAGTTTGCCGGATTTGCCGGCCGCAAAGACGTCGTCTATCGAAAGCCTTTTCTGCGACACTTTGTAACCCCATTTTTCAAGGAGGGCGATGACCGAATTCCTCGTTATCCCCGGAAGAATGGTTCCGCCAAGAGGCGCAGTTACGATTTCGCCGTCTATCTTGAAGAACGCGTTTGACGTTCCGATTTCCTCGACGTACTTCCTCTCCACTCCGTCAAGCCAAAGCACCTGCTCGCACCCTTTTGAATGGGCTTTTTCTTGGGCTTTCAAGGCAGCTGCATAGTTCCCTCCGACTTTCGCGAAGCCTGTCCCTCCAGGAACCGCTCTTACGTATTCGTCTTCGACAAGAAGCTTGGTTGGGGTGAGCCCGCCTGCATAATAAGGGCCAACCGGGCAAAGAATCACGATGAATAAATAATGGTTTGATGCCCTGACCCCTAGGAATGGCTCGTCGGCAATGATGAAAGGCCTGATGTACAGGGAAGTACCTTCTTTTTCCGGTATCCAGTCCTTGTCGACGTTTACAACCGCTTTGACCGCTTCTACAAAAAGTTCCTCGTCAAGCTGCGGTATGCACATTCTTTCGTTTGTGCTGTTCGTCCGCTTGGCGTTCATGTCCGGCCTGAAGAGCAACACCTTGCCTTCGCTTGTCTTGTAGGCCTTTAGGCCCTCGAACATCTCTTGCGCGTAATGGAAAACCACTGTCGCCGGCTCAAGGGCAAGCGGACCGTAGGGAACTATCTTTCCGTCATGCCAGCCCTTCCCTTCAGTGTATTCCATGATGAACATGTGATCTGTGAAAACAGCCCCGAATTTTAAAGTGTCCGGATTGGGTTTCGCTTTCGGGTTATCGGTTTTTGTAACCGGAAAGTTGTAATTCATACTAATACAGCCTCTCTTTCATATTATTTTGTTAAATTTATGATAATACTATTTTTGCCGCTGGTCAACAATTTGCTGCTTATTTTTTCGGTTTTTCTGCCGATATTTTTAATTACGCAGCTACCACAGGAAAGGAGGCCTCGCCATGCAATTTCAATCTGGAACGATTCAGCGGCAAACACAGGTGATGCAGCTAAAACGGCAATGGGCTATACAGGGCAAGCAATTGGAAGACCATTCCCTCATGGAGCAGATGGCAAAAGCCAGGCAGGAGCAGAGGATGTCCTCAATCTACAACCTACTCTATGCCGGAAAACGTCTTACGCCAAGCGAAAAAGAATATTTGCGCGGGCATGACCCTGCGCTGTATCAAAAAACCGTCATGATAGAAAACGAACGTGATTCTTTCAAACGGGAGCTGCGCAAGTGCAAGACAAAGGACGAAGCGGACAGGCTCCGTTACACGAAATACCTGATGCTCGCAGGCGAGGTGACAAGCGTTTCGATTATTTCATTGTCTGCCGGGGCAACGCAAATCGAGACGGAGTACGTCGGCTTCCGCGCAGCCGCTCTAAGGGAAACATTCCTCGAATTCGTTGCAGAAGGGGTATACTTCAAACTCCCAACAAAGAAAAAACCATAACCGGATTTCAACAGATGCAGCTGGGTTCACCGCCAAACTGCAGCGTGAAAAGGTATATTCTCGCCACGTCCTCGACATAAATTGCTTTTAGCAGCGTTTGCTCAAGGCCGTCCCCCACCACCAGTACGCCATGGTGCGCAAGCAGACACACGTCTGCTTGCTGCAAGGGCGCGGCTAGGCTTGCTGCAAGCTCTGCTGAGCCTGGCTTGCTATAGGGCACGACCAGCGTGGTATACCCGTACACTGCAGCATCGGACACGACAGGCTTAATCGCTCTCTCTTTCGCTGCAAAAGCCGTCGCAAAGGGGGAGTGGGTGTGGATCACTGCAGTAACGTCGCCCCTGCACCTGTATGCTTGCAAATGCATGTGGATTTCCTTGGTAGGGGTGCTCTCCACCCCTTTTTCAACTATCTCCCCTGAAATGTCTGCGACAAACATGTGCTCTTGCGTAAGATCGTCCCTTGAAATGCCGGACGGTGTTATCACAACTAGGCCGCTCCCTCTGTCCATCACGCTGAAATTTCCTGATTTGTGCTTACAAAGCCCGCAACTCTCGGCTTTTTTAGCTGTACTGACCAGCTTTGACTTCAAATCTTCCAGCATGCCTACACCCTCCAGCTGTTCAAGTACTTTTCCTGTTCTTCCGTCAATTTGTCAATTTCCACAGACCAGCTCTTTAATTTTCTGCCGGCAACTTCAAAATCTATCCCTTCCGACACATCCACGACTTTATTCCCCAATGATTTGTAGTTGTCCATGACGTATATGGCTGAAAGTGCTTGAACCGCAAAACTCATGTCCATGATCTCAGCAGGATGGCCGTCGGCTGCCGCGATGTTCACGAGCCTTCCTTCCGCGATGATGTTGACCCATCTCCCGCTTGTTAGTTTGTACCCGGTTATGTTCACTCTGGTTTCTTTTTTTTCAATTGCAGCCGCCTCAACTCCCGCCATGTCCACCTCAACGTTGAAGTGCCCCGCGTTGCACAGGATTGCCCCGTCTTTCATGTTCAGCATGTGTTCGACGATTATCGTATGCCTGCACCCCGTCGCAGAAACGAAAATGTCTCCAACGCCGGCAGCTTGATCCATCTTCATCACATCGTGCCCGTCCATCTTGGCTTCAATGGCCTTCACAGGATCGATTTCCGTGACAATCACATGTGCACCGAGGGCGTCTGCCCGCATGGCAATCCCCCTGCCGCACCAGCCATATCCCGCCACAACAACATTTTTAGCCGCAACGATCAGGTTTGTGTTCCGCATAATGCTGTCCCATACGGACTGCCCCGTGCCGTAGCGGTTGTCAAATAAGTACTTGCACCTCGCGTTGTTTACGGCTGCCATGGGGAATTTCAGCACACCTTCGCGCTCCATCGCCTTGAGCCTGATGACTCCGGTGGTCGTTTCCTCGCAGCCTCCCCAGGTTTCTTCCCCAAGGTCCGGCCTTTTTCCGTGGATCATGCCTACGAGGTCGCCCCCGTCGTCGATGATAATGTTCGGCTTGTGAGAAAGCGCCATCTCGATATGCCTCTCGTATTCCTCTTCGCTTGCGCCATGCACAGCGAAGACTTTCATGCCGGAATCAGCCAGCGCTGCCGCCACGTCGTCTTGAGTCGAAAGGACATTGCTCCCGGTAACCGCCATGTCGGCGCCTCCCGCAGCAAGGACTTTGCACAGGTAGGCGGTCTTCGCTTCAAGGTGGATCGACAGCGTCACCTTGACTCCTTCGAAAGGCCTGCTCTCGCTGAACTCCTCCTCAAGCCTGCGCAGAAGAGGCATGTTGTTTCTAACCCATTCGATTTTCCGGTGCCCTGATTGGGCAAGGGCAATGTCACGTATTTCGCACTGCTTCATCTTTCGCCACATCTCCTTTCCTTACATGTCCATCGGGTATACCCCCGTCTCAAAAGGTTCATCAACACTGTAGTGGCCCATAAGGGTTTCCGCTGTTTTCCCGTCGACGAGGAACTGGACACGCTCCACTTCTTCAAAACTACCCACCAACGAATACACAATTTGGCTTATCAGGAGCCCTTCTTCCAGCGAGCTGCCCGACAAGCCCTTGCCGATCATGTCGACAAACGCCATCCCTTCCCTGACTTTTACTGATTTGAATTTAACTTGATCAGTAACCATTGTCTCAATGCTTTCGATCCCCAGCGAGTTTTCCCTGAGCGCCTCGTCTATAAGCGCGAAATACTGGTTTCCTTCTGAGCAGTAGAGGTTATGGTTTTTATAGTACCGGACCGCAGGCAGATTTTCGTTGCCTGTTGCGATGTACTCCTTGTCGGCATAGCACAGGTTCACTATGTACAGCCTGTCGCCTCCGCCCACTTCACCGTCGCCGCTGCCTGTCTCGTTGCTTCCACAAGCCGCAGCAAAAAAGGCCATCGAAAGCATCAGTGCTATAATGGCAATTCTCTTCATTTTTCTCTCCTTCCTACAATATAAGCGGGGGTCTTGCCGGATCTATGACGTCCTCTACGTTGAAATACGCCTCGCTCAGCTTTGCCGCCCATGTGTTCATCGTGTACCCGTCAATGTTTACCCTGTACATGACTGCAATGTCGTCGTAGACAACCGGTCTGCTGTTCATCCCCACAGGGCAGAACAACCTGTACCCGGAATCAGGTATGTACCTGTGAATAGCGTCCGCATTGCTGTATTTCCACCCAAAAGGCGATATGTATATGTCCGTTTCCCCGACCCAAGGCGCTATCTTCTCCTTCCAGCGGTCAGTGTCGTACTGCATCTGCTGCATTGTGACCTTCCCTGTCCTGAAGTAGCCGTTGTGCGTATAGCTGTGACAAGCAAAAAGCCAGCCGTCTGCTTTCAAGGCATCTGCTACAGCTTTGACTTGCCCCTGCCAAACAGCCTCCTCAGGGAGGTCGTCCGTTATCCTGTACCCGAGCGCACCTTGATACCCAGTGAGCGCTAGAGTGCCCTTTGCTCCCCTCCACGAAAAATCAGGATGCATCGCCACGTAATCGTCAAGGATCGGCATCACGTCCCCGTCGCGGGTCAGTACCGTTTCACCCTCCATCGTAACAACTTCAGTCCACACCCTGCCGTCTTCGCCGAGAACGAGCCTGTTCGCAAAACCGTCCGGCTTCATGTAATCGTAATAGTTGACGTCGTCCACAGATATTACGAGAGGCTTTTTGCCAGGAGGAAGATATATGTCCTTGAGCTTCACTTTGCCTGGGTTGTCCGGATCGCCTTCAATGAATTCGTTGAGCGGGTACAGCACATACCCTCTGCTGTGCAGTTCGGGAAGCATGGCTTTGAATTCCCGAACCGTCGCCATCCACATGTTGTACCCGTTTGCCGGGTGCCCGTAGTCGTCAAACGCAAGCTCTGGATAGATGATAAGGCTGTGAAAAAAAATGTGCTCCACATGCCCTTCATATCTCACTAAGACGCCTTTTTTTTCTTTTATTTCGTCTATTTTCAACGTAATCGCGCTGCCTGTGACGTTTCCGCCGGAGTGCCCGTCATATGTGACCAGTTCCGGCTCGCTTTCTAGAAGCTCCACCGCCTCGGCGTAGAAGTGCCCCAGCGCAAGCCGATCCGCTTCCGCAATCAAGGTGCCAATCCTTGCTTCTGTTTCGGCAGCGCGAGATGCTTCATTTGCTGCGTTTTCTGCGTTTTTTGCATATGCAAACACAACCGCAGCGACTAAAAGAGCGGCTACAAGGCATACCGCTGCTATTGAACGTATTCTCATCATGCCACCACTCAACTGAATTTGGCCGTCAGCTTCGCTGCCAAGTTCCCTGCAAGCGCCGTTATCGCGGGCTGATCCTTGCCTTCGATCATCACCCTCACGAGAGGCTCAGTTCCAGAAGGCCTTATCAGTACGCGCCCTTCCCCTGACATCAATTCTTCAAGCCTTGCGATTTCTGCCTGTATCTCCGGGTCGCTTGCGTATTTCTTTTTGTTTTCGTTTTTAACTGTGGCGTTCTTAAGCACTTGTGGGTATATTGTGATCCTATCTGACAATGCAGACGCTTTTTCTCCTGACAGCTTGATTGATTTCAGCAGCTGCAGAGCCGACAAAATACCATCGCCTGTGGTTGAGTGCTTCAAAAATATGATGTGGCCCGACTGTTCCCCGCCGATGGCGCAGCCCGTCTTAAGCATGCTCTCGAGGACGTACCTGTCGCCCACCGCTGTCACGTCAACCTTGCAGCCCATTGCCGCGATTGCTTTGTGGAACCCCAAGTTGCTCATCACTGTCGCTGTAACCCTGCAGCCTGTCAATTCGCCGGTGTCCTTGAGCATTTTGGCGCATATGTACATCATTTTGTCCCCGTCCATGATCCTGCCAAGCTCGTCAACAGCGATCAGTCGGTCTGCATCGCCGTCAAAAGCCAGCCCGATGTCGGCCTTCTGGTTAACAACCGCCTGCTGCAGCATCTCAGGATGCGTGGACCCGCAGCCTAAATTGATGTTGAGCCCGTCCGGCTCGTTTGCAATCACTGCAATCTCGGCACCAAGGCTTTCAAACACTTTTTCTGCAACCTTGTACGCCGCTCCGTTGGCGCAGT
This sequence comes from Clostridiales bacterium, assembly GCA_009782285.1. Lineage (GTDB taxonomy): Bacteria > Bacillota > Clostridia > Peptostreptococcales > Anaerovoracaceae > WRJK01. The sequence goes on along the minus strand of WRJK01000029.1, from coordinate 15,743 downwards.
CCAAGACAACTTTCATGCCTTGCACGTCTACGTCCATTTTAGATTTCAAAAAATCGGCATAAATGCCCAGCGCCTCTGCTTCGGCTGTCAACGACCTCCCCAGCCTGCTCCCCGTGATGTGGCTGTTGACGTCGATGTCGCGAATTATGATTTCCTCTATTTGGTCCTCTATTTCGTCGTCAAGCTTAAATCCTTCCCCATTGAAGAACTTAATCCCGTTGTACTCAAAAGTGTTGTGGGACGCAGATATGACAACGCCTGCGTCTGCGCCATAGTGCCTCACAAGGTAAGCAATGGCTGGAGTAGGCAGGATGCCAACCCTGATGACGTCACCCCCCATCGATAGTATGCCCGCGCTGATAGCGTCCTCCAGCATGTCACCTGAAATTCTCGTGTCTTTGCCTATCAATATGGCAGGCCTCTCTTTTTCCTTGCTGAGGACAAAGGCCCCCGCCTTGCCAAGTTTAAACCCAAGCTCGGTTGTGAGTTCGGAATTCGCAACCCCCCTCACTCCGTCCGTACCGAACAGTTTCCCCATTTTATCTTTCCCCCTCTTCATTAATCTCTTCATCTATCTCTTTTTCATTAACTGTCACAGCGTTTATCGTTATATGCACTTCCTCTGGAATTAATTCCAAGCTGTTCAGCGCAACATCGTGCACCACAGAAACCTGAACCACATGCGTGCCCTCTTCCAAGCCTTCCACATCTACGGTAAGCACGAAATCGTCTTTTCCCGCCTGCTCAACCACAGCCTCCTTTCCTGCAATGTTGAGCATCAGCGACGGAGTGTTTATGTACGCCCCGAGGCTTTCAGGCAGCCCCAGTATCTCTATTTCAGGCGAAAAGTACTCAAGGCTGCTTTTCGTTATGCCTTTGATGCCGATTTTAACGTTTAAGCCACGCGAATCGTCTGCAATTTCTACACCATCTGGCAGCACTGGGTGTATCCGCAATTCAGAGGTCGTATCGACGCTGCTTATGTCAATCGGCTCCCCCTTGACAGAAGCTATTTCTGCCAAGCTGTTCCTTGGCCCCCTGATTTTTATCGTTGGCGGCACCTCGATGCCTGTCACCTCGAATATCCCGCTCACCTCGCCCGTTATGTCCACCGACAAAGGCACAGTTTTCGTGTTGAACATAGTTGCTTTGACGCTTACCGTCTCAGAAGACAGCTCGACTTTTGGAACGACGTTGCCATCTGCGTCAAGAGCCGATGCGACGCAGGTCAGCGTTGACCCCATCCTGCTGATTTCCGAATAATCAACTTCTACGCCGACATACGCGACTGATTCCACAAGGGATTTTGGCCCTTTCACTTCGATTTGCTCAGGCTGCACAGTCAGGTTCCCCGGCTCCGTCCCCGGCTCCGCTTCCCCGGTGAACGTCAGGCTTACAGGCCTATAAACAGAAACCAAGTTTTCGATGTTTACAAGAATCCTGGATGGCCTTACTTCCGGCCGAGACAATTGCGCAGGCATCAACACTTCGACGGTGACGTAGTTTTCGCCGATCCCGTATCCAAACACGTTGGCTGTGGCACCTACCTGATCCTTGTATTTCGATATGTCCGAGCGTGTCCCTGTCACGACCACCTCAACCATGGCGTTCTCACCCTCAAGGATGGCTAGCCCGTTCTGGGTGAGCATCCCCACGTTCCGCAGCTCAACAGGTATGTTGGCTATCCTTTCTGTCGTGGGTGGGTTTTCGACGGCGATGACGTAGGCCCAGAGCACTATCGCTATCAGCAAAGACAAAACTTTAGTTACATTCTTACTTTGAAGCATCCTTGTCCCTCCCAAACAGTCTTTTCAGGAAAGGTATCTTCTCTGCCCCGTTGTTCCCCAAATAAACGTCCAACAAGGTTTTTTCCACTGCCCTGATGTCCAAGAACCTCGTCAGTTTTCCGTCTTCGGCAATGGAGATTATCCCTGATTCTTCAGAAACGATCACCGCAATGGCGTCTGAGTTTTCCGTAATGCCAATGCCGGCCCTATGCCTCGTCCCCAAATCCTTGTCCAGCGTGTTGTTTCGAGTTAGCGGGAGTACGCAGCCTGCTGCGAACACCTTATCGCCTCGAATGATGACTGCCCCGTCGTGTAGCGGCGCCCCCTCGTAAAACACGTTCTGAAGTATTTCTGTTGATACCTCGGAGTTGATGACCGTTCCTGTCTCAACTATGTCGTTTAGCGTCGTTTGCCTTTCAAGAATTATCAAGGCGCCGGTCTTGCTTGTAGAAAAAGAGTCGACCGCTTTGATGAACTTGGCTGTTAAAACTTTGGCTTTGTCCTTGTCAAGGTATCCAAAGGGAACTTTCACGATTTTGCTTCTGCCCATGTATTCAAGGCCCCTTCTAAGTTCAGGCTGAAACACCACGACTAGCGCGATTACACCCAGCGTCATGGCGCCTCTCATTATCCAATTCAGCGTATATAGATGGAACGAGCCGGAAAAATACGCAGCTACAGCTAAAATAAGCAGCCCTTTCACCAATTGCTCGGCGCGGGTTTCCCGTATGAACCCGAGGATTTTGTAGATGACAAACGCCACTATGAGCACGTCCACCACGTCCGTTACCCCTATCCCCGATATAATCCTTGCTACATACTCCTGCATTGCGTTCCTTTCCGACTTGCTTTTTGGCTTTCCGATACATTTTATTTTACATAAAAACAGTGCCGTTTACAATAAAAATTCTATGCAATTATGATTAAAAAATGGTTACAATAGAAAGCCGCTTTGCCAAGATGCAAAGCAATGCCGGCGGAGCGTCTGCCCCGTCGGCACTAATATGTTCTTTAGGCCCTCGGTTTGCCTCAATAGGACGTTTCAAGCAGTCCGTAGTCGTCGTTTTTGCGCTTGTAGACAACATTGATGCTGTCGGACTCCATGTTCAGGAACACGAAAAAATTGTGTTGAAGCAGTTCCATCTGCATGATAGCTTCCTCGGTGGTCATCGGCAAAAGGTCGAATTTCTTTGTCTTGACTACCCTGATCTCTTCAGGGCTCTCTTCGTATTCGGGAATGGCCGAAAACGAGAATTCCTTGTTGTCCTTGTGCTTTTTCTGCAGTTTCTCCTTGAATCTCGACATCTGTTTGGACAGTTTCTCCACAATCCTGTCGATGCATTCGTAAGCGTCCCCTGCATGCTCCTCAGCCCTGAAAATCATCCCTCTGACGTTTATCGTCGCCTCAATTTTCTGTTTGCCCCTCTCCATGGATATGATAATGTTCGCGACGATGTCGCTTGAAAAATACTTACCCAATTTTTCAAATTTCTTTTCGATAACATCCTTCAGATGGTCACTGGCGTTAAAATTTTTGCTTGTAATTATCACTTTCATTAATCACGTCCTCCTAATAGCTAATTTGAGTTTGTTTTTGCGTCTAATTTAGTATACCACAAAACAAGCCTTGTTGACAACAGTATCCGACATGGGGCAGCCGGAAAAACTGAGGCGGGATGGCGCGGCCGCTCATTTGACCTGGTCTTTGACCCCACACCCGCCTCGCGGCACTGCCGGAGGGCTTACGTCTAGACTGCGCCATGATCGCCGGAACGGCTTACGTGGGTCCTTTTGCCCGCAGCTGGCTTGGACTTTCAACCACAAACCTGAGCGGCCGCGTCATCCCGTTTCAATATGTTTGTCCCTGCCGCAAAGGTGGCTATCCGTATCTCTGCAGCCCCTGCATCAAGCAGAGTGCGGGAACACGCGTCTGCGGTGCTCCCGGTTGTGTAGATGTCGTCAACAAGCAAAATCCTCTTGCCTTTTATCCTCCCTTCTGCCCCCCGCGCTATGGAAAAAGCGTTTTCGATGTTCATGCGCCTTTCTTCTGCTGATAGCTTGCTCATAGCTGCTGTATTCCCCGTCCTCAGAAGCAGCTTGCCGGCATATGGCGCCGGCAGTTTTTGCGCAAGCTGCCTGGCAATTATAGCAGCTTGGTTGTACCCTCTTTTTTTCTGTTTTCTTTCATGCATCGGTACCGGCGTCACCATGTCTGTCTCGAAGTTTTCCATTTTCAGCTTGTCGGCCATTGCGTCGGCTATCTTCTCCCCAATGAATGTTTTTCCGCCGTACTTGAAGGCAAGCAGCAATTCCCTCTCGTAAATTCCGTATTGCACACAGGTGTATCCTTTTTCAAAATAACGGTGGTTTTCCCTGCAGTCCGTGCACGTGTCGTGAGGATAGTTTTCTTGGACTATTTTGCCGCACTTCTTGCATGTCCTGCCATTTGCCCAGTGAAACAGTCCCATGCAGCTGTCGCAGAGCGAGTATATCCTGCTGTTGTCGATGATGCTGCCGCAAGAAATGCAGTAAATGTTCGACGGAAACAGCAATTCCAGCACTTTTTTTGCTATCATCTATAATTTCCCCAGAAACGACCTGAGCCTAACGGCAAGGCCGCTGTACCTTTCAGTAATTGTATTGTTGTCAACCATGCCGTTCATCTTGCTTTCCGAACCGACTAGGACAACCGCTGTTTTTCCCCTAGTCACTGCCGTATACAGAAGGTTGCGCGTAGAGAGCACCGGCGGGAACCAAGAAACCGGCATCACCACCACAGGAAATTCGCTCCCTTGGCTTTTGTGAACCGTAATCGCGTAGGCAGGCTCAATTTCGTCAAGTTGCGAAAAATCGTATGTGACGTATTTGTTTTCATCAAAAACGACTGTAACCTGTCCGTGCTCCTTGTCAATTTTCTGTATGAACCCGATGTCGCCGTTGAAAACGCCCTGTCCTTCTGAGAAATCGTCAAGCTTCTTCCATTTTAGCTGGTAGTTGTTTTTGATCTGCATGACTTTGTCGTTTTCCCTGAAAAGCTTGTCCGCGAATTTTTTTTCTTCGAGTGCCTCTGCAGGCGGGTTCAATACGCTTTGGAGCTCCGCGTTCAAACTCACACAACCCAGCAAGCCCTTTCTGGCCGGCGTCAGCACTTGGATGTCGCGCACCGGAACGCAGTCCTCATAATACCCCGGCAGCCTGCTTGCGCACAGCTCCTTTATTGTCTTGAGCATTTCCTTTTCTGCACCGATCCTCATCAAGAAAAAATCCTTGCCCTTTTCGTTGCAGTCCGGGTACTCACCCTTGTTTATCTTGTGGGCGTTGACGACTATAAGGCTTTCCCGCGCCTGCCTGAATATTTCGTTGAGCTTTACGGAATATATGATCTCGCCGTCGATTATGTCCCTGAGCACGTTGCCTGCCCCCACAGAGGGGAGCTGATCCGCGTCCCCCACTATGATCAGCCTCGTCCCAGCCTGTATTGCGTTGACAAGCCCGTTCATCAGCATTATGTCCACCATGGAAGCTTCGTCTATAATGACTGCATCGTATTCAAGCGGATCCTCCTCGTTTTTCCCGAAACGCATTGCATCTTCGCTTTCCGAATAGTAGTATTCCAGAAGCCTGTGGATTGTCGACGCAGGGTGCCCCGACGTCTCCGTTATCCTCTTTGCCGCCCTCCCAGTTGGCGCCGCTATCGCTGCTTTCAGCCCCGCGTCATGAAGGATGTTTATGATGGAATTGATAATTGTCGTTTTTCCGGTTCCCGGTCCTCCTGTTATCACTGAAACACCGTTCGTCAGCGAGCTCTTAACTGCAAACTTCTGTTTTTCGGAAAGCATCGTCCCCGTCTGAATCTCAGTCTTGCCTATCAGCTCGTCGATGTCCGCGTCGACCTGCTTTAACGCTGCAGAATTGAACAGAATCAATTTTTTGCATACGTTCTGCTCAGCAATGTAGTACGGCGTGAGGAAGACGACAAGCCTGCCCTCCAGCGCCTCCATGTGAAGCCTGCCCGCAAACGTCATCTGCACGAGCGCATCGTGTACTTGCTCGGTGGAAAGATCCATGAGTTCAGCCGCCCTCTCGCACAGAACTGCATCGGGCAGAAATGTGTGCCCGTCGTTTACATGCCTCTGCAAAACATAGAGTGCGCCGCTTTTTACCCTCTCTTCGTCGTCCCTCGGCACACCTAGTTTTTCTGCTACCCTGTCTGCTTTCCGGAAATTTATCCCAAATATGTCGTCGACGAGCCTGTACGGGTTTTCATTCACTTTCGCAATCGTGTCTGCCCCGTATGTTTTGTACAGTTTCATGGCATAATCTGCTGAAATTTCAAATTGTTGGAAATACAGCGTAATCTCAGCGAATTCCCTGTGGGCTGCAAAGGCAGCTGCTATGGCCTCTGCTCTCTTTTCACCGATGCCGTCGACTTCCGTAAGCTTCCATGGTTCGTTTTCAATGACGGCAAACGTACCTTCCCCAAATTTGCTGACTATCGCTTTCGCCGTTTTTTTCCCAATGCCTTTCAAAAGCCCCGAAGCCAAGAAACCTTCCATTCCTTCGGCAGAAGCCGGCATCACTTCTTCGTACCCAGAAAACGCAAACTGCTCGCCGTAGTGCGGATGCACCTTGAAGCTCCCGCTCAAAATAAACTCGCGGCCAGCCGGCGGCCCGTGGAAATGCCCCACAGCCGTAAACTGCTCGTCTTCGTTTTCTGCTATGACAATTGTATAGCCGTTTTCCTTGTTGTGAAATACCACGTCCGCAACTTTGATTCGTTTTTTTTCCATGCTCTATTTCAACCACCGCATCTTTTGAAACGGCATGCGGAACACGTTCTTTGAATAACTCTCAGCTTGACGGAGCAGGTGCTCCCTCGTGTTGAGTTTGGGATCCTTGTGCACCATGTCAAGAAGCTCCAGCAGGATTTGGTCTGCCTTGTCTCCTTCTGCAATATTTCTGCAAACGATGTCGTCTGCGTCGACCGCAAGGTCTTCAATGAATATCGGGTCGCCTTTTGACTTTATCAGCTCCATCATGTAGTGCCTGCCAAGTATTTTAACGTCAGGCATGTCGTAAACTATGCGCTGGGCCTTGGACAGGCTGTCAAGGTAACGGTACTTTTCTTCGCCGCAACGGAAAACGAAGCGCTTGAGCTCGTATTCGTTTGCGAGGAAGCACATGGGTTCAAGCAAACGCATCGCATCGGCGACGAGCCCTGCTGTCCTAGCATCGAAGCCAAGGAACTTGACCGCACCAAGCGCAGCTTTTTCTTCAAAACACAAGTAAAAAAGCACCACCCGCCTATCCCTCACCCTTTTCGTCTTGTCAATGTTCTCTGCCAACACGGCAAACTGCTTCATCGCCCTTTTCGTCATCTTTTCGGCTAAACCGCCTATGACGCAAGGCATCAGTTCAGTGCCCGCAAGCATTTTCAGCCCTTTTCCCGCAAACTCCGCCACAAGGATTTTCTCGAATTCCTCCCTTGTCCTGTCCACGTCTGCATCTTTAAGGAGCGCAGCTTTTTCCAGAATAGCGTCGTATGTTTTAATGTGGATGTCAAACCCCGATTCAGCCGCAAACCTCACGGTGCGCATCATCGCCATGGGGTTTTCTTCAAAGAGTGCGGCTGGGTCCTGTGCCGCACTGATAAGCTTCTTGCCTGCGTCCGCACGAAGCCCTTCCGCTTCAAGCTCTTTCAGTATTGTGCCCATTTCTTTCTTGATTTCTGCCATGTCAGTGTATTCAACCCTTTGCCTTGTATAACGTCCTGTTGTCCAATGTCCATACGCGATCGCTGAAACCGCCTGGATCTGTGGAGGCAAGCGCCTCCTGCATGTCGTACATGCGGGCGTCTATCATGTCGAGGTAATGCAGTATTTCCGCTTCAGGAAACAGCGGCTTTTTAGGGCTCCCGAACTCCGGCTCGTAGTGGTGCGCTAATATCATGTGCTGGAGCATGATTGCCTTTTCCTTCGGGACTTCGAGTTCTTCTGCAATTTTGCTGATTGAAACGATCCCCTGTATGATATGCCCCAGCATGCGCCCTTCAAACGAATACCCAGACGCAATGCCAAGTTCGTTGGAGTCTATCTCGTTAATCTTCTCTATATCGTGCAGTATGACTCCCGCTGTAACGAGATCTTTGTTCAAATTGCCGTATACTTCGCACACCCTTTCCCCTGTCATGAGCATCCTCTTCATATGGTAGAGAAGCCCTCCAAGTTCTGCATGATGGTTTTTCTGGGCTGCCGGGTAGTACAGCAGCTTGCCTTTGCTCTGCCCTAGGAAATGGACGCATATTGCTTTCAAATCCTTGTCCTTGATCGCGTTGGCTTTGCCAATGACAAAACTGTACATCTCCTCGCTTTTTTCGGGGGCTGACTTGATAAAATCAGAAAATTCGAATTCGTCGTCGCCAGCAGCCTTCCTTAACCGCATCACCCGGAGCTGCCTGAGACCGTTCCATTCTGTGACGAGCGCCTTGACCTTGATGATGTCGAGCTCCTTTATTTCATTTAGTGCAGGCAGCTCTTCGTCTGTTACGTCCCACTTCTTCGCCGTCACTTCACCTGTCGAATCCGAAAGAAGCAGGTCCAAGTACTGCTTTTTGTTTGCACCGATCCTGACGGCGATAGTCCTCACCATGAAGAAATCCTGCACTTCCAAGTCAGTCCTGAGACCAGAAACAAATATTTCTTTCATCTAACTTGCGTTTTCCTTTCGTTTTTTGCATATAGGGGGTTTTTCGGCATGCCCTAGTTATAGTATAGCGGCAGCAGGTACGCTATGTCAAGAAGATTTTTACATTTATTTCCATTTAATCGCTCTCTACTGCTTGCGTCGTATCTGAATGAAATTGTCAGGGCCAACAACCCCGTCGTCTTCGCATGAGATGTCCACGTACTCATTTGTGTCTTCAAAGCTTGCCAGATAGCCTTTCCCTTCGTAGTCGTATTCCTCAAATTCAAATCCGAGAAAGTCTGCCAAGTATTCTGCCGTACCTTCAGCAGGCCACTGCGCTTCAGGGAAAAACAAGCCAACGGGAGCTGATACCATGACACAGACCTCATTGCCTTGAAGCTGCTCTGCATTGTATCCGTCCTCGCCCATAAAATAATTGCACGGGAACACGTAAAACACCTCGTTCACGCTGTCATAGAAGTATTCGCCACCGTTGAAGGAACCCTGCGGGTTCCATTTGGGGAAATCTGGCGAAATTTCAAGCGCGGGTTTCCCCAGTGCTTCAATGAACGGGTAAGCTGTTTCCCAGTTCTCAAAATGCTGTAAACCCTCTAAACTTGTTACTGCGCCACCGTCCGCTGCAGTCTGCACCTCTTTGACATCGTCCGATTCGCCGGCAGTTGCTGCATGGTCTGCTTTGTCTGTCGATAGGTCTCCGCCGGTTTTTCCGCCGGCCGTTTCGCCTTCGCCTTCATCGCTGTTTGCTGCCCCTCCGTCAATGCCGCTGGTTTTTGCGCTGCCGCCCAGTTCAGCGCCACTCAATTCGTCATTGTCTCCTGTCCCCTGTTTTCCTGCACATCCGTAGGCAATCAGGGCCAACACGGTTATCATTATCATCACTCTTTTCATTTCTTCAGACCTCACAAAACAAAAATGAATTGTATTTTTAGCACTCCCTATGTATACTATAACCTATAAGGAGGGCTTTGTCATGTCAAATTTCGGTTTCATACGCATTGCCGCCGCAACTCCAAAGCAAAAGCCTGCAAATACAGAATTCAATGCGCAGCAAATCCTTGAATGCATCAAGCTTGCGGACAATTCCGGCTGCGGTGTAGTGGTTTTCCCAGAACTCTGCCTTACCGGGTCTGCCTGCGGCGATCTTTTTTTGCAGGATTTTCTGCACAGCAAGTCCCTTGAATCTTTATGGCAGCTGCTTGCGGCGTCAAAAGACGCTGCTTCTGCAATAATCGTTGGCCTTTTCTTGGAATTGGGGTGCACGAGGGTGAACTGTGCTGCGTTTGTGCAAAACGGAGAAATAAAAGGGATAGTTCCCAAAATGTTCATACCGGAAATGCAGTCAAGATGGTTTGCGCCCGGCAGCGCCGTCTCAGCCAAGGTGAAGCACGTCAGCCTCATGGGCAAGGAAGTGCCCTTCGGGAACCTGCTTTTCAAAGACCCTGTTTCAGGCATCGTCATAGGCATTGAAATATCCGACGACATGGATCGAGCCATAGCGCCCGGCTCGCTGCTGGCACTGGGCGGTGCGCACATCATAGCAAACCCGTCTGCCTCCCCGGACGAAGCAGGCAGCGCAGCGCGCCGCAGGAATGCAGTATGCCGCGAAAGCAGAAAGAACACATGCGTCTACGTCATGTCTTCCGCCGGTGTGCATGAGTCGACCACTGACGCAGTGTGCGGCGGGCACAGCATCATAGCCGAATGCGGGGAAGCCATTTCGGAAAGCGTCCGGTTCAACCGGGATTTGGCTGTGCTTTTCGGCGACCTCGACATTGATGCAGTTCGCCACGAAAGGGCGCGCACCCAGAGTTTTAGCGAAACCGCCGCTTTTTATGCCGGCAATCCGGATTTTGCCTTGGTAAACATCGGCCCACTAAGGATGCTTGATGAAAAAAAACGCCCGCTTTTGCGGCCTTGCACCAAAAATCCGTTTATCCCTGATTCGCCGCCTGACGTCGCTTCGCAATGCTCTGACATATTCGACATACAATGCGCCGGCCTTGCAAAAAGGCTTGAACACACCCTTGCGGCAAAATCCGTCATCGGAGTGTCAGGCGGGCTGGACTCAACACTGGCGCTGCTGGTCTGTGCCGCCACTCACAAAATGCTGGGAAGAAGCAACTCCGACATACTGGCTCTGACCATGCCTGGCTTCGGCACGACCGGCGAAACACATGACAACGCCTTGGCCCTTATGAGCCTCTTGGGGACGGACGCCCAGGAAATACCCATCACGGATTCCGTCGCTTTGCACTTGAATGACATCGGCCACGACCTGCAGGTGCGCAATGCTACTTATGAAAACTCGCAAGCAAGGGAGAGGGCGCAAATTCTCATGGACATCGCGAACAAGGAAAACGGCATCGTTGTCGGGACCGGCGACCTGTCTGAGTCCGCGCTGGGATGGTGCACTTACGGCGGCGATCATCTGTCCATGTACAACGTCAACGCCGGGATTCCAAAAACCATCGTCAGGCGCGTGATTCAATGGATCATAGACTACAAGCTCGGCGGGCCGGCAGCCGACAGGGAGTTCAGTCGAGACAACACTGCCTTGAGCTACATCTTGGAAGGCGTACTAAAAACCCCGGTTTCCCCAGAGCTGCTCCCCCCTGACGCAACAGGCAAAACAACGCAGATGACAGAAGACGCGGTTGGGCCGTATATCCTGAACGACTTCTTCATCTATCACACGCTGAGGCACGGCACTCCTCCGAAAAAACTGCTGTATCTGGCCAGCCTCGCCTTTGACGGGGATTATGACGAGGGAACCATAGCCAAATGGCTCTCGGTGTTCTACGAAAGGTTTTTCCGCAACCAGTTCAAGCGCAGCTGCATGCCCGACGGCCCCAAAACCGGGCCGGTGTGCCTGTCGCCCCGGGGTGGCTGGCACATGCCTAGCGACATCGGCTGCGAGCAGTGGCTCAGTGAAATTGCGTCGCTTCAACCTCGCCGATGACTTTGAAGCTGTTCACGATGTCGAAATAATCATTCAACGTTTCAGGCGGACAGTCTGCAGGGGCGTGCAAAATTAGGAAGTAGTAGTATTTTGTTGTTTGAAACGCGAAAATCGTCACTTCCGACTGCCTGCCTCCCAGTTCAAACGCGTACGTCATGATCTTCCCGTCGTACGACGATGTGCTGAACGGCTCCACTGAAGACATTTTCACTTGGTTGACATGCTGGAACTTGATTGCATTGTCCCTCATCTGGTTCATGTATTCTACCAAGCCTTTTTGCCCGCTTTTACCGATGCTTTCCCTTTTGGCGACAATCACTTCGTAGCCTGACTTGCCCAAAACCAAGTGGCCGTCCGGCCCTGGCATCTGTTTCCAGCTCGCAGGCGCAGCCAGTAAAAACTTGTTCTCAAAATTCATCGACACCATGTTCATCCCGCTTTCTCAAGCATCACAGTAGCTTTAAACAAATCGCCGTCTATTTTTATGTCAAGCCAACCGTTTTGGAGCTTCACGAGGTCCTTGGCGATTGCAAGCCCCAGTCCGCTCCCTTCCGTAGCCCTGGACTCGTCCCCTCTTTTGAACCTTTCCAGCAATTCGTTCGCTTCAATGTTCAGCGCTTGCCTCGATATGTTCTTAATGTCCATCACTACCAGCTTCGGGTTGTCTGCCGCCCCCTGCTCCGACATGTCGATATACACCCTTGTGTTTGCTTGGGCGTATTTTAATACGTTCCCTAGCAGGTTCTCGAAAACCCTCCACAGCAGCTGCCCGTCTGCCCACACGCAATGTTTTTCGAGCTCGGCCTTGACTATCACTTCCAAGCCGGACGCCTTTATCTTCTGGTCCATTTCCCCAAGGCCTTGGTTGATAAGCGAAAGCATGTCGACTTTCTCCCTTTTTACCGGCATAGCCCCGCTCGACGCCTTCGCCGCTTCAAAGAGGTCTTCGGTCAGCTGCTTCAGCCTGCCCGTCTTCTGGTCAAGCACGTCGAGGTACTCCGTAGCGTTTTCGCTTGACAGCCCCTCCGTTTTTAACAAGTCGATGTACGTCACTATGGACGTGAGCGGCGTCTTCAGGTCGTGGGAAACGTTGGAAATCAGCTCAGCCTTCATCCGCTGGTTTTTCATTTCGTTTTGAACCGCAGTTTTTGACGACTGTGAAATGTCGTTTATGCCTGCTCCGAGCCTGTCAAGCTCGCTTTTCCCGGTCACAGGTATTTTGTACTCTAGGTTGCCGCCCCTGACCTCATTCACCCCGTTTTTGATTTCTTCGTATTTCCTTACACGTTTGGGCATGAAGACGAATACCAGAACCAAAACCACCGGAAGCAGCACAATAGTTGCAGAGAGCAAACAGGCAAGTATGGCAACCAGCATAATCTTCCTCATCAGGCTGCCGCCCGAGTACAGGGTTTCAAAAAGGGACATGAACACCTTGCCTATCATGGATTGCTTGACGAACCGCCTCGCTTTGATTTTCCGTATGCACGACATGCACATCCAGAGGCCTGCATAAGCAGAGATTGTGCCCGTGACGCATGCTAAGATCACTGCTATGACGGATGGTTCATACAGATTGATTGCAAAGCCTCCCTCTCTAAGGAGCCCATTTGCGGGCGATGCGTCGTGAAGCGCCAAAAGGGTGAGCTTTACGAACAGGCTGCCACCTGCCGCAAGCATGGCCGCTATCACACAAAGTTGTATTTCCGTATAGACCCTGTCAACTCCTTTCAGTATCACCTTCCCGTCCTCGTCCCTGTCGCCCACCGCCGTGCACAGGTAGACGAACGACACAGCAGCCACAGCGGCGCAGAGCAGGGCAATGCCAAGATTAAGGGAAATCTGGTTCCTGAACAAAATGAGCTCTGCCTCGTTTTTTGCCCAAACTTGGGCAAGGTACGTGCTGTGGTAGTCGTTCGGGAAGTAAAGCGCCCAGAAATCGCCCCTTATCAGCCCGTTGCTGTTCACCAAAAACACGCTGAACACGATCCCGAGGACAGTAGCCATGAAACTAACTACGCACAGCAGAAACACTGACTTGTAAACAAACTTATTTGATTTTTTCGATTTTGTATCCAATTCCCCACACCACCTTTAGATATCTGGGTTCCTTCGGGTTTATTTCGATTTTTTCCCGAATCCTCCGTACATGGACTGCAACTGTGTTCTCCGGATTGAAAGCCGGCTCTTTCCAGACTTTTTCGTAAATCTGATCCATTGAAAACACTTTCCCTGCGTTTTCCGTGAGCAGCCTTAAAATTCCGTACTCGATAGGCGTGACGACGACCTGCTCCCCGTCCAGCGTGACTGTTTTCTGCTCGTCGTCGATCTCAAGCCCCCCTGTCTTGAATATCCCTGTTTTTTTCTCAATGCTCCCAAGGTTCGTGTACCTTCTGATCTGCGACTTCACCCTCGCGATGAGCTCAAGCGGGTTGAAGGGCTTCGTTATATAGTCGTCCGCGCCCACGTTCAAGCCCGTAATCTTGTCGTAATCCTCCGATTTCGCCGAGAGCATGATGATCGGGATGTTCTTTTCCTCCCTGATCTTCATCGTAGCCCTCATGCCATCCAGGTTTGGCATCATTATGTCCATCAACACCAAGTGGATTTCGTTTTTTTCGATAGCATCAAGGGCTTCAAGGCCATCATACGCTTTAATTATGCCATACCCCTCGTTCTTGAGGTACACCTCAATGGCGTTCACGATTTCCCTGTCGTCATCGCATATCAGGATATTCATCACACTTCCCCTTTCCGTTCAAAAACAATGATACTCCATATTTCTTAATAAAAGCCAAATCCGTTTATTAACAATTTATTACAACCGTTTCGTCTGATCGACAACATCTATTTTGAGAATACGTTGTATTGGCTGCAAAGTCAAGTGCTTTCATCGTAGGTTTAACCACGCAGAAATGCCAACGCGGAGGTGTTGGCACAGGCATAGAATGCGATATGTGGTTATAGGTTGGAATTTGAGTCGGGAAAAACCGCATCATGTTCAGAAATCACTGCGATGCGCTCTCACTTAATGAAACAATAGCATCGAAGCGTCATTTCAATGTCCGCTAATGTAATTGTGTCGCCCTCGAAAATCTGGTGCGCCACTTTACCAAGTATTCGTTGCTTGCTGCCGTTGATATATGTGCCGTTTGAGGAATTATAGTCCTTAACATAATAACTGCCGCCTTCAACAATGAACTCAGCATGGACCTTGCTTATCTTTTTGTCATCGATGCAATAATCTACTTGGCTTCTCGTCCTTCCAATTAATTTACTCGGATTTTCTAGGACGATCCTTTTCAGCGCTCCGTTATCTAAGTATTCAAGGCAAGCGATTTTATAATCACTGTCAGTTCTGATAAATGTTTTATCAGTACCATTGTCAAACTCACTTTTTATATTTATAATTATATCCAATGTTTTATCAATCTTGTTAATGTACTTTTCGCAACGCTGGTTTCTACCACTGCTGATTTGCGCACCCTTTTCCTCCAGTGCCTCCGCAAAAGATCTAATTGCAGATATATCATTAATCCGACACACCTGCAAGTTGCTCAACGGTGTATCACTCAATGCGTCTGAATTACTTGTGGGTGGTACAGAAAATGGGTATATATACCCTGACTGCTCTTGTGTTCTATTTTTCCCGAATAAGTAGGAGCAGGCAACACCCAGTTCAATCAAGCAAAATTTACTTTGCAGAAAATTTTCACTGATAAGCGGAATAAAAACTGTTGAATCTGTAAGCTCGGCCATAATCGTTTCAATAAAGTCATTTCCAATTCTGATCTGACCATCTATCGATGTACAAAACACAATAATATTTGGTGCTAAACTCTCAATGAAGCTGCTGAACTCTCTCGCAACTTCTGCATTTTGGCTCGAATGGCTGATAAAAATCTTGATTGATTCCATTTCAAATCCTCCGCTTTCAATTTTGGTTGATATTCTACATATATTATACTTTTTCAAACAATAGCTGTCAATACATATTGACATATTTAATCATGTCAAGTATAATTTCTTTGATGTGTGTAATATTTATGTTTGAAAAAGGCAGAAGAGCATGAACGAAATCTTATTTTATTGTGGAATAATCATTTGTAGTGTGACAACCATTTGTGCAATTATTGCTATTGCAGCGTTACGTTTCGTTAAAATTCGGATAAATCGTCAGTTTGATGCAGAATACGAAGAAATAACCAGTTTTGCGCATACAACAGAGAACGAATGCATATGCAAGAAAGAAAGCATGGGTCTCATAGTAGACAAATATAGGATAATCGACC
>WRJK01000028.1 GCA_009782285.1 Clostridiales bacterium | reverse complement strand
TTCTATAAAATCTTCCACTTCGCTGTACTTGGGCGCAATGACCTCTCTGCCTGTTTTGTCTATGAAGCCCCAATTACTGTCATACCCTGGCGGTGCTTCCCAGCTGCCAGTTCTGACCGCAGCCATGCCTTCTGAGAAATTATGCACATCGAGATACTTACAAGGCACTATTTCTTTGCCTGCTTCATCTATGAAGCCCCAATAGGAGCCCTCGCCGCCGCGAACCGCAGCTAAGCCTTCAACAAAATATCGCGGATCGTCCGTGAAATACGGCATAACGAAGTCGTATTTCGGTGGGATAACCTCTCTCCCGGTTTTATCAATAAAGCCCAAGCGGTGGTCGCGTTCTACCGCTGCTTTGCCATCGTAAAAATTGTAAACTTTACTATATGTTAGTGGCACTATTTCCCTACCAGTCTTGTCAATGAAACCCCAAACAGCATCGCTATCGTAATCGACACCGTCACTATAGCATACTGCAGCCATGCCATCAAAAAAATCTTCAACTTGCTTATACTTTGGTGGCGTAACCTCCTTGCCTTTGTTGTCTAATACGCCGCACTTTCTGCCAGTATAATATCTTGCCATGCCTTCTCCGCAAAACTCAATTTTATCATACTTTGGCGGCACCACCTCGCCGTTTTTATCGACAATGCCATGGCTGCGTGGATAATAGTCTCCTGCGCCGACCACCACCTTTACTGTTGATTCATATTCAGAAAAAGGGGTAGCGACATAGTCATACTTAGGTGAAATAATTTCCTTCCCGGTCTTGTTGATAAAGCCCCATTTGCCGCTTTCCTCATCGCCCAAGCGAACTGCTGCTATGCCATAAACGAAACCTATTGCACTATCGTACCTGGGAGGAATGATCTCTCTCCCAGTTTCGTCGATTAAACCGAGTTTTCCATCTTGCCCGTACCACGCCACGCCATCATCAAAACCCCATAGGCGTTCATATTTGGGCGGAAGGACTTCTTTAAAAGTATTATCAACAAGTCCCCATTTGTCATCAAGCACAACCAACGCTGTGCCATCTGAAAAACTACTTGCGGCATCATACTTGAGCGGAATAACCTCTTCGCCGGTTTTGTTGATAAAGCCGCATTTGTCATTTAGCACGACCCTGGCTACGCCTTCGCAAAATGCTTCGGCATAATCGTATTTAAGCGGTATGTCTTCTTTGTATCCATCATCTGATGCAAACGTGAATGGAATAAGCATCAAGCAGAGGAACGCGATAAGCAACAGGGGTAAAATTCGTTTTTTCATAGTAAGTATCACTTCCTTTCCAATTAATGGGTTTGTTAAAATTTTCGGTAAAGCTCACCCTCTATTTCCGCTCCCTCAAGGTACATGGTTTCCATCTTCCCCTCATATTCCCCGGCAGCTGCCGGGTTGTTCGTTAGTAAAATTCCTTTCAATTCTCAGTTACCCTCATAATCCCATATTTCCCATTGTATTTGCCGAAAGCAGACATATCGTCAATGCTGATTGCTTCCTCAAGCACGAACGGGATCACAACCTTTCCATCTTTGTCAACCACGCCCCACTTGTCTCCTAACTTCACAGCTATTATGCTGTTGAATTTTCTCCAACTTGATTCACTGCTGTCGTAAACGAATTCAGTAACAAGTTTCGTGCCATAAGCGACTGCGCATTTCCCTGCCCATGCTTCTTTGTTTAAATCGGATTTTTCGTCGGAATATTCGTACTCCTCAGCTATCGTCGAGCTAAAAGCTGTAAACACATTAAGGGTGTCCATGTAAAACTCGCATGTTTTTTCAAATTCTTTTTTCGAGTATATCTGAAAACTTCCTCCTGACTCGTCGCCATAAGCAACCCCGTACAAGCCTTCCTCAGCATCGTAAAAGAAATGTACCCAGCCACCCCCATGGCCGCAATATCCACCTGTTTCTTCGCACGTCTTAGGATCAATGTGGGCGCCACTGTCCTCATTTCCTTCATCGATATGCTCTGCTACCTTGAATATGCCTCCCCTACACCAACACCCTTGCTTCGCCGACCAGCCTGGTCACCTTCTGCTGATCTAGGTATTCCAGTATCCTGACTGCGTATTTCCTGGACGTTCCGAGCATGTCCCGGTACTCGGAAAGGGTTATTTCCCCGTTTTGCGCCATCTTCTCCTTCAGCAGACCTACGGCGCCGGCTAAGCAGTCCGCATGGATATAGCAGTTGTGCGCCAGCTTTTCCAAACGGCCTTCGCGCCTCAGAGCTTCGATGAGCTCTGAGGCGGCTGGCCGTTCGTTATATCCAAGAAGGTTAAGGTATTCCTCTGTTTCAGGGGCTTCGACGCCTCTCGCCCTATAGTCTTCTTCAATTTTGCTCTTCTGCTTCAAGGTTTCGGGTGTATACGTAACGGCAAACCCCTTCTTCGAAATGAGGTTTCCGTTGTCCACAATCGTTTCGTCTTCTGCCATTCTGCCAATCAGCGTATCAACGAGCCGATTGTCTAAAAACAATTTGCCTGCAAGCCTTTTGCGGAATTCTTCCTTGGGCATCCCCGGCCGGAACGGGTTTTCTCTGTGAAATCGCTCCATAAGAAACTCTGCCTTCTCCTTTGCATGGTTCAGGTAGTCGGTGTGAACCGCAATGCCTCCTGCCAGTCGCACGATCCTGCCTTTTTGAGCCAGCGAATCAAAAATTGCTGCCGCTTCTTCGCTTGCAAGCCCAGCCAGCCGGCTGACTTCGTCCGTTGGAGGCATTTTTTTGCTTTCCTCAAGCAGCACCTGCTCAAGCACTTCCTCCAGCCCCCCGGCCTCCTTCACGGAGAACGCCTGAAGCGTTTCTTCCTGGTACCGTCGCCGCCTCACCGGGTTGGAATTGAGGACAATCCCGCCGCCTATGCTGGCAAGGGGGGAATAAAACCGCAGTATGAACCTGTCGTCCTTCCTCAGTGCGACCTCTTCTTCCAACCTTAGCTGCGCGAAGCCTGACTGGCCGCTTTCCAGCCTTTCTGCATCAAGGAGCACCACCTTGCACAAAACCTCGGCCGACCCGCAGTACAGGTGCAGCCTGCTGCCGGAAACCAGCATGCGCGGGCTGTCCTTGAACATGTCGATCTTGACGTCGAGTATCATGGTTGGCTTCAGTGCGCCTTTTGCAGCCAGCACGTCGCCGCGCTGCAGTTCTTCCCTCTTGATTCCTGTCAGGTTCAAAGCAGTCCTCTGTCCGGCGAAGGCTTTGTTCACCATGTCGCCGTGGACTTGCAGGTGCCTTACCTTTGCCGGCTTGCCCGCCGGGTAGACCATCACCTCGTCCCCAACCGCGACGGTGCCTTCAATGAGCGTCCCTGTCACCACCGTGCCGAACCCGTCTATCGTGAAAACCCTGTCTACGGGGATCCTCAAAAGCGACGGTTGCAGCCTGCGGGTTTCAGTTTTTTCAGCTATGCCGCAGATTAATTCCTTCAGTTCCGATATGTTTTGCCCTGTATGCGCCGAGACTTCGACAACAGGGGCATTCTCCAGAAAAGTGCCTGCCACGAACTCGTTTATGTCATCCCTTACAATCTCAAGCCATTCTTCATCGACCATGTCCGTCTTCGTAACGGCGACGATGCCTTTCTTCACCCGAAGCATTTTCAGGATTTCGAAATGCTCAACGGTTTGCGGCATGATTCCTTCGTCAGCAGCGACTACAAGAAGAACCATGTCGATTCCGCCAATCCCAGCCAGCATGTTTTTTATGAACTTCTCATGCCCGGGGACGTCGATAACGCCGATGTTCAGCCCTCTGTCGTTTTGCATTTTTGCAAACCCCAGCTCAATCGTGATGCCCCGTTTTTTTTCCTCTTTCAGCCTGTCGGTGTCAACTCCCGTAAGCGCCTTGATCAGGCAGGTCTTTCCATGGTCCACATGGCCGGCTGTCCCGACTACCACATTGTACATACTCGCTGCTGTTCACCCTTCTCTTGACTTTGGGCTTCTCCTGCTTTGCAACAAAAAAAGCAGAAGACAGTAGCCCCCTGCTCTGTTATTGACCTGAGAGTTTCCTCCATTTCTGAAGTTGCCCCTTCGGTGCTGCGCTTTCCAGAGTTATGTCCGAGCACGGTCCTCTTTGCCTGAGATCATCGCCGGCATTATGGCCAAATGCCTGCTTATTCCTTCGGCGCCGCGTTACACGCGAACTCTCCCGCACTCATCATCCATGTATTTCTTTTGTAGTTCGATTATATTATTTTCACATTTAATTGTCAACTGATTTTGACAGGTTTTAGCATTCGTTATTCCTCAAATTTGTATCCGTACCCCCAGACGGTCTTGATGCAGTCCTGAAAGGGGCTGAGTTTTTTCCGCAGCGACTTGATATGCGTGTCAACCGTGCGGTCCCCGCCCTCGAAAGAGGACCCCCATGCCGAGTTCAGCAGCGAGTCCCGGGAAAAAGCGCGCCCAGGGTTGCTGCAAAGCTCCAGCAGGAGGTTGTATTCGCGGGAAGTCAGTTCAAGGCGGCTGTCGCTGACAAAGGCGCTCCGGGAATGGCGCTCTATGCGTACAGGTCCTGCTTTCAGCTCGTCCCGTTTCTGGTAATAGGTGCCGTAGAGCCTCATCAGGTTGCGCATCCTGGCTAGCAGCTCACGGGGGAAAAAGGGCTTTTGCAGATAGTCGTTGCCGCCTGCTTCGAATGCTGCCAGCCTGTCTTCTTCGGCGCCGCTTTTCCCAATGAAAATCACCGGGCAGCGCACCTGTTCCTGCGTAAGCTGAAGCACAATGCCCCCGTCAATGACAGGCAGCTCGCATGACAGGATGATCAGCTGGTATGCTTTGCGCCGCAGCAGCTTTATCGCTGAGATGCCATCCCTTGCTTCGTCTATTGCCCATCCTTGGTCGATTGCGCCAAGTTTGATGATTTCGCAGATGCTCATGTCCGCTTCCGCTACCAGTATTTTTACGGTTTCGTCGTTCATCAGCCGTCTCTCCAGTTGAAATTTATTATATTATATCAGTTTTCGCACTAAAAACAATAGGCAATTTCCATTGGCGGCGGTGAAATGCGATGAAATTGTGACGGGGAACGTCACATAGCGTCACAAAATTGCCGAAATTTGACTGAGTTAATCATACATTAGTGACAATTTAATTATATACTATATAATGAAGATATATGTTTATATCATGATTTAGAAGGAGGGATAATGTGAGCAAAAATCTTGAAACACAGGCAACCGATGCGGAAAAGAAAAAAGCATTTGAGCAGATTGCCAATGTCATCGACCTGTACAAGGGAAAAAATGACAGTTTGATCCAAGTGCTGCACCTTGCGCAGGAGATTTACGGGTACCTGCCGATGGAGGTGCAGGAATTCATCTCGGAGGAAATGGACATTCCGCTTGCCGAGGTGTCTGGCGTGGTATCATTTTATTCGTTTTTCTCCACTGTTCCGCGGGGCGAGCACACCATCAGGGTGTGCATGGGTACCGCATGCTATGTCCGGGGCGGGAAAAAGATCGTTGAGCATCTGAAGGACCGCCTTGACGTTGAACTGGGGGGAACGACGAGCGACGGGAAATTCACTTTTGAAATCGCGCGCTGCATTGGCGCCTGCGGACTCGCCCCAACCATGATGATCGACGACAAGGTCTACAAGCAAGTAAACGCAAACAAGCTTAAAAGCATTTTAGAAGAGTATTGAAAGGTGGTGTCGTAATGAGTGAGAAAAAAATAATGGGCACTGCCGACCTTGCGAGGATCAAAGCTGCGTACAACGACGCAATGGCGGGTTACGACTACCAAGTCTTGATTTGCTATGGCACAGGCTGCGTTTCCGCCAACTGCGAAGAGGTTCGCAACGTTCTGGTGGAAGAGCTGGAAAAGCATGGCCTCACCAGCAAAGTCGCCGTGATTGAGCGTGGCTGCATGGGCACTTGCGCGGTCGGCCCAGTGGTCTATGTGCTGCCGGATGAGACGTACTATACTGAAATGGATGCGGAAAAGATGCGGGCAGTTGTGGCCAAGCATTTGATCGGCGGAAATCCGGTAGAAGAGTATACGTTTTTCGACTGCATCCAAAACAAACGTGTCGCAAACATCCACGAAGTCAGTTTCTTCAAGGATCAAGTGCGCATAGCCCTGCGCAACTGCGGGCTGATCGACGTGAACTGCATTGACAGCTATATTGCCAAGGACGGCTACCTGGCTTTGGCGAACACATTGGCAAAAGACGACCGGTTTGACGTCATAGAGACGATGAAAAAAGCCGGCCTGCGCGGGCGCGGCGGCGGCGGCTTCCCCACCGGTGTGAAATGGGAAGCTTGCTACAAAGAGCCCGGGGACCAAAAATACATCATATGCAACGCTGACGAAGGCGACCCAGGCGCCTTCATGGACCGTTCGGTGTTTGAAGGCGACTCCCACAGCGTACTGGAAGGGATGATGCTGGGCGGCTACGCCATCGGAGCCAGCAAAGGCGTTGTCTACATCCGTGCGGAATACCCGATTGCCGTCAGGCGCCTTACGGCAGCCATAGAGATGGCAAGGGAACATGGCCTTTTGGGCAATGACATCATGGGCAGCGGGTTTGACTTTGACATTGAGATCCGCATCGGCGCAGGCGCGTTTGTCTGCGGCGAGGAAACGGCACTGATGGCGTCAGTCGAGGGAAGGCGCGGCGAACCGTCACAAAAACCACCGTTCCCGTTCCAATCGGGCCTGTTTGGCAAGCCTTCGATAATAAACAACGTGGAGACTTTCGCCAATGTGCCTCCAATCATCCTGAACGGCGCGGACTGGTTCCGCCAGTTCGGTACGCCTGAGAGCCCAGGCACCAAAGTGTTTGCACTGACCGGAAACACCGTTAATTCCGGCCTTGTGGAGGTTCCCATGGGGATGCCTCTGGGCGACGTGATCTTCGGCATCGGCGGCGGCATACCAAACAACAAAGACTTTAAGTCTGCCCAGACCGGCGGTCCTTCCGGCGGGTGCATTACAAAGGACAGCCTCAACACCCCCACCGACTACGCCGCGCTCCTGAAACTGGGCACGATGATCGGTTCAGGCGGGCTGATCGTAATGGACGAGGACGCCTGCATGGTGGACACTGCCCGCTACTATATGGATTTTATCCGGGACGAGAGCTGCGGAAAATGCGTGGCTTGCCGTATCGGTACCAAGCGCATGCTGGAAATATTGGAACGCATCACGACCGGCGACGGGCGGGAGGGCGACATCGAGCTGCTTCAAGAGCTGGCCTTGACCGTTAAGGAGTCTGCTATGTGCGGACTGGGACAGACGGCGCCAAACCCGGTGCTCAGCGCCATTGAAAACTTCCGCGTGGAATTTGAAGAACACATCCACAAAAAGTACTGCAGGGCCGGCGTCTGCGCAGACCTGTTCATCTCGCCATGCGAGAACACTTGCCCGGCCAACATCAACGTGCCCGGCTACAACGCCTTGGTGGAAAAAGGCCGGTTCATGGACGCGTACAACCTGATCCGTCAGGAGAACCCGCTGCCGGCGGTGTGCGGGCGCGTCTGCACAAGGCCCTGCGAATCAAAGTGCCGCCGGGGCACGATCGACGACCCGGTGGCGATATGCGACATCAAACGCTTTGTCTCCGACTTTGCCCGCAGGCACGAGCAGCCGTTTTCTCAGGACATGGTGTTCCCCAAGAACGGCAAGCGAGTCGCCATCATCGGCGCCGGCGCTGCCGGGCTGACCTGCGGCTACTATTTGGCTAGGATCGGGTACGAGGTCAACGTCTACGAATCAGAGGGCACCCCCGGCGGCGTGCTTGCCTACGGCATCCCGGAATACCGCCTGCCCATGGACGTGCTGCAGCACGAAATCCACCTGATCGAGCAGGAAGGCGTGCATATCCATCTAAATACGACCATTGGCAAGGAGATAGGTTTTGACGAGCTTCGAAACACCAACGATGCGATCTTCGTCGGAACGGGTACGCAATTCCCGCAGCAAGTCGGCGTCGAAGGGGAAAACCTGCAAGGCGTGATCCACGGCATCAACTTCCTGAAGAGCGTTAAGCTGGGCGGGGAAACTGCCATAGGGGATCGTGTGGCAGTCATCGGCGGCGGCAACACCGCTATCGACTCGGCGCGTACGGCTCTGCGCCTTGGAGCGAAAGAAGTCACCATCATTTATCGCCGCACACAGGGCATGATGCCCGCCTACAAGGCCGAGGTGCATGAGGCAATCGAAGAAGGCGTAAAGATCATGGAGCTGACGCAGCCCTTGCGTTTCGTAGGGCGCAACAACCGTGTATACAAAATTGACTGCGCGAAAATGACCTTGGGCGTGTTTGATTCAAGCGGACGCAGAAAATCGGTGGTGCAGCCGGGCAGCGAGTTTTCCATTGAAGTGGACACCGTCATCCCAGCCGTCAGCCAGTACGCCGACCTGCCGTTCATTTCGACGAAGGACATTGGCCTGACCCCGTGGGGCACGTTCACAGTGAACCCGGATACAATGATGACAACCATGGACGGCGTGTTCTCAGGCGGCGACGTGGTGCACGGGCCGGACACAGTCGTTCAAGCCATCGCCGACGGCAAGCTGGCAGCTAAATCAATCGACCAGTACCTCGGCGGGCGCGGCGTTCTGAACAAAGGGCCTAAAATTGAGATTGACGATGTCTTTGACGAAGACGAAGTGGTCGAACTCAATCGCTATCCGCTGGACATGCTGGAACTTGACAAACGCAAGAATTCATTTGAAGAAGTCGTCAAGGGCTATCACAAGCTGACTGCCATGGCCGAGGCCATGCGTTGTCTACACTGCGAAAGGAGGTAGCTGTAGTGGTAAACTTAACAATAAACAACCTGCCGGTCACCGTCCCTGCCGGGACTACCATCATGGAGGCGGCGCGGCAGAACAACATCACCATCCCGAGCCTTTGCTATGTCAAAGACGTTCACAAAATGGGCGCATGCCGCATCTGCGTGGTCGAAGTGGAAGGCGCCAAGAGCCTGCAGGCTGCCTGCATGACGGAAGTGCGCGAGGGCATGGTAGTGCGGACCAACACCACAAAGGTGCGCAATGTCCGAAAAGTTCTTTATGAACTGCTGCTTTCCGACCACTCGCAGGACTGCCCGAGCTGCACACGTAACCAGAATTGCGAATTTCAGGCTATGGGGCAAATGCTTGGCGTAGAAACTTCACGGTTT
This sequence comes from Clostridiales bacterium, assembly GCA_009782285.1. Classification (GTDB taxonomy): domain Bacteria; phylum Bacillota; class Clostridia; order Peptostreptococcales; family Anaerovoracaceae; genus WRJK01. The sequence continues at coordinate 21,491 of WRJK01000028.1, read as the reverse complement.
GAAGGCGAGCGCTCCAGTGTTCACGTGGACGCTTCCGTCTCTGTTACCAGGGACATGACAAAATGCATAAGGTGCCGCAGGTGCGTAACTGTCTGCAAGGAGATACAGGGCACCGGCGTGCTTGGTGCGCAGAACCGCGGTTTTGACACTGAGATAGGCACCACCATGGGGCTTCCTCTCGGGCAGGTGAACTGCGCTTTCTGTGGGCAATGCACGGTAATCTGCCCAGTTGGTGCGCTTCGGGCGACCAGCAGCATGGGGGATACATGGGAAGCGCTTGGCGACCCAGAAATCCGCACAGTCGTGCAAGTTGCCCCTGCAGTGCGCGTTGCTATCGGCGAGGAATTTGGCATGCCAGCAGGAAGCAGGGTAACGGGAAAACTCGCGTCAGCCCTGCGCAGGATGGGGTTTGACGATGTTTTCGACACTAACTTCACGGCTGACCTGACAATCATAGAAGAAGGCACCGAGCTTCTGAACCGGCTGAAGAGCGCGTTGGGCGGCAAGCCGACAGTGCTGCCAATGATCACCAGCTGCAGCCCTGGGTGGATCAAATTTGTGGAACACTCTTACCCAGACCATTTGGATCACCTCTCCACCTGCAAATCGCCTCACACCATGCTTGGCGCGTTGGCGAAATCATATTACGCTGAAAAGACGGGCACCGACCCCAAAAAAATGTTCGTGGTCTCAGTAATGCCGTGCACTGCTAAGAAAAGCGAAATTGTGCGCCCGGAAATGTGCAATGACGGCAATCCAAACGTGGACGCGGTAATAACGACCCGCGAGCTGGCAAAGATGATCACTTCTGCAGGGATCGATTTCAAGAACCTGCCCGACGGCGATTTTGACAACCCGCTTGGCATGTCCACCGGCGCTGCGGACATATTCGGCCTCACCGGCGGCGTGATGGAAGCTGCGCTCCGCACAGTGTACGAACTTGTCACCGGCCGCGAGCTGCCTTTTGACGGCCTGCACGTCACGCCAATAGTAGGTCTTGACCAAGTCAAAGAAGCCGCCATCACAATAACGGGCACTCTACCGGAATACTCCATGCTGGAGGGGGTGGAAGCAAAGGTGGCTGTCACCAGCGGCTTGGCTGGCGCTAAGAAACTGATGGAACAGATCAAAAAGGGAGAGTCGCCGTACCACTTCATTGAGGTCATGGGCTGCCCCAGCGGATGCATCATGGGCGGCGGGCAGCCACGCTCAACCGACCCGGATGTGCGGCAGAAACGCTTAAGCGGACTGTATACAGAAGACGAGAGCAAGGAGCTGCGAAAGAGCCACGAGAACCCGTTTGTAACTTCGCTGTACGAAGAATTCCTTGTCGAGCCGAACGGCCATCGGAGCCATGAATTGCTGCACACGCATTACGTGCCTCGCGGCAAGTTCAACCAATTGACTGACGAGATGTTCGTAGCTGACGTGGATGAGAACATCAAACGCCGTGCGGCAGAGGCGGCCATGCGGCATGCCAAAGTCCAAACTGTTTCGCCGCAGACCCGCGAAGACGTGGAAAGCACTCGTGTGCTTGAGCTGGAGAGCGACAACCGCCGCCTGCAGACGGAGCTGCAGGACGCCTTGGAAACGGTGGACATCATGAAATCCGTGTTCGCCCAATACGTAAAAAAACCTCAATAACCTCTATCAATATCAGGGGGCTGCGCCAAGGCAATTGGCGCAGCCTTTTCGATCCAGTTTATACCAGTTCGACTAACGCTTCCACGCTGCACCCCAAAACCCTAGCGATTTTCACCAAGGTTATCGCCTGCGCCTTGTTGATGTCCTTGTTACGCTGCTCGTACATCTGGATGCAGCGCAGGGACACTTCCGCTTCTGCTGCTAGCTTGGCTTGGGAAAGCCCGGCGGCCTCCCTGATGCGTTTGAGGTTTGTCTTTGGGCATCTGCGGGCGTAAATCCCGTTTGCTGTCTCGTAAAATTTCGTTATGTCCGCCTCATGCAAAGTGGGGTACATGTTCAAAATGTCTGCAAAAGGCAAAAAACGCCGAATCGCCGAAAAGCTTAGAGCTGTCTGCCACTGGTAGTGCGCAAGCGCCCATCCGCCCCAATACTCTGCCGTGCGATAGTCGATCTCTGCCGGCGCGACCGTCGGCGGTTTTCCGCATACCGCCCGGATCGTCTCCATTGCCATCTCAATGCCGCTCATGCCTGCCACCACTCTTGGGTTGCCGTGCTCAAATTGCTCTGCCATGCCAGACACGGTAAACATGTGCAGATATTGGTCGCCGTCCAGATTGCAGTCGTTGACGGCGTAGTCCATCATATTGCCGAATTTATTCGCTGCATGAAAAAGATATGTCTCGTTGTAAGCGCGCGTCACTCCGCTTCATCTCCTCCCTCAGAATGTCAATCATGAATATGTCGTCGCTTCTGCGAGCCGTCTTGCGCTCGCGTTTCAAGTATTGTTCCCGCGCTTCTTTGTCGCGGTTTTGCCTTTTTCCAAAATATATTGCGCCATCTGCCAGTTCGCTTCCGGTAAAACTAAGCATTTCGAAAGCTTTGCTGCTCTTGAGCACGAGTTGTTCGCCAAGAGAACCAAGCGACATCGCACGGCTAAGTTGGCGCAGTGAAATGGTACTGCTAAGGAAATCCATCGCAAAAGTAAAATACGAATCATCTGCGCGGTATCCCCTGACCATGTCGAACGCACTGACGTCTGGTAGAAAATGCTCTGACAAATACTCTTTTGCTTCTGCCGCCATCTGGCTTGTCGTGTCAAAGACTCGGTTGTTAATGAGCACCGCCAGCCAGTCAAGTATCCCGTATTTCGAACCAAACAGTTCCAAAACGGAAATATCTGAGGCATCCAGTGAATAAGCATTGGCGAAGCCGCCTATTTGGCTGTTGCAAGCCCATTCCTTTGCCAGCTCTAGGTTTTCTGTGCAGTAAAACCCGATGCCGTAGTCGTTGGATGGGTTTCCTTTTCCTAATTCCGGCTTTTCTATTCTCCTAGTTGATCCATGATAAAGCGTAATGATTTCCGGCATCGGCTATCCCCCCTCCCATAAAAAAATTGTATCACCACAGTGATAATATGTCAAGCTGCCCTAGATCAGTTTTATTCAATTCCATAAATCCCAGAAAACAATTCCGAAAAGGGCGCATGTGCAACAGCATTGAGGACGATTGCCCTTGCCTGTTTGTTTAAAAGCGACAGGTCCCCCAGCTTAATAAAGCGCTTTGTTTCAGACAAGGCATGCTCCGCGATTTCAATGAACTCCTGCTCGGTGCAATGCCCGTCCAAATCGCATCGCAAAGGGCAGCCACCCAAACAGAGTTCAAAATGCTTGCATGTGGACTTGCAGGTTTCACGTTTTTTGTAATGTGCGTCAAGATGCTTTTCAAACACCTTGTTGCTGAAACAATCAGAGAGTGTTTTGATTTCGCCAATGCTGCCGAGAGCTGTTTTGGGCTTGTTGTGTTTGCACCAGTAAACCATGCCTGCGCTGTCGATCGAGAGTACCTTTCCCAAACACGAATTATGCTCGCAACCGTTGCGCTCCTTCAGAATCACGAGCTTAAGCAAATCCTCGCAACTCGTCTCTGCCGGGTCTCCGCTAATCAGCCATCTGTCAAACAGCTCACATGTGACTTCTGTTTCGCTTGAGTATCCGTAAATAACCTCCGTCTCGACCGAGGCATTCCTGCACAATTCAAGCAAGGCGTTCAATTTCAGGTCTACCGCCTTGGCATTGTTTTCACCGGCTGGCGCATATATGGTTACCTGTTTGCGCATAAAATGCCCCATTCGCTTTTGGCATGGAAATGCTTCATTTTCGGCAGCTTGTTTCCATTAAGGATTGTCGCTGTCATCGACGGGATTGAGTTAATTGCTATGTTTATTAGCAGCTCGTCCTCTACACAGGCGGGGTTAATAGCACCTGACGCTCTATTCAGACTTTCGTAAAAATGCCGGATCAAGCCAAGTACCTCTAGGATGTTTTTGTTGACATAATCAAATTGTGTGGCACTGCTCTTTGCCAACGGGTTGAAACAGCCCTTTTGGGCATCTTTCTCATAGTCGTCAAGCGCGTCGATAAAGTATACCCATTCGGAGACAGCTTTGACATATGCCATTTTTTCAGTGCAGGCATTATCATCTGCCACAACCAGCCTATAGGCGTTCCCCATCATCTCGGAAAAACACTCAGCAATTTCGATTGTGCTCTTCTTTGCCTTCTCAGCAGCAAGAACTTCCTGATAGCCTGCGGCTATTGCAGAAGCCATGTCAGGATGCTCCTGCTTCGCCTTCTTAATGCCATTGCTGAGAGTGTGCGCAGCTATTTTCGCTTTTAGCGAATTCTCGTCTTCAATGTCGTCCCGCAGTTTTTCTGCCGTCAGCAGCAAGCTCAATGCGGCTACTCTTTCCCATTTTGCGCTTGCAAACTGTTCCTTCTGATTCCTCTGCCCGAAGCAAGGAATGCGCTCGCACAAAGGATCCTCATGGGATTTTGTCAGTATCCCGATCAGAACCATGTCGTAGCTCAGCAAAAATCGGAACATCTGACCGTAGTTTTTCTGAAGCGCGAAGCAAGTGCCGCAATAATAGTTTTTGTACGCCTGCTTTAGCTTGCGTGGCATGAATTTCTTGAATGCCCGTACGTATCCGAACATGCTACGCCTCGCAAATCACGAACAATCGCAGCAGTCGCCGCTGCAGCAGTCGCTACAGTCGTCGCCACAGCGAATGCACTCAAATGGACAACAACAACCATCACAGCAGTCACAGTTACTGCCGTCTTCTTTTTGATTTGATTCCCCACTGCTATCTTGGTTCTGGTAGTCCTCGATCTTCTTTTCGATGTTCTCTTCACTTGGTTCCTTCATTTGCTGCCGCTCCCTGCTTGTTCAGCCAATGCCTAAACGGCCTTTACCCTGCACGACTTCCCAAAAAACGCAATGCCGATTTTAACGAGTCGCTTGCTGCTGCCCACATCTGCGCCATAGCGCTTATCGTCTATCTGCGCCAATGCTTCGCCTGCTTTTTCGTCAAGGTCGTCTGGCCCGTCGCAGGCCTTGAATTCAAAAATGAAATTGCACTCAGGTTTTTCAACAAATATGTCATACCGCCCGTCGCCGCTCTCCCTGTTTGATAGCGGATGCTTGCAACGCAAGTCGTCGTATGCTGACAATATACCAAGCATGAATACGTGGTATGACAGCCTGTCGCTCAGGAAATACTCCAAATCCTTTGCAAATACGTCAATGTTCTCCACATTGTCGAATAAAGTACGCACTTTTACCACTCCTGAAAAAATGTTTGTCAGAATGAAATCTTTCCATACAACGAGCAGCTCCTTGTTAGGGATGGAAAGAAGCACTGTCCCTTTCTCCGGCAGCTTTTCGTCGAGTGCTAGGTACCCTGCCTGCACCAAAAAAGAATAGAAGGCCTCGTCCACAACCGCTTCAACCCTTTCCCCATTTAGAAGCTTGGCTATCGCCAATTCCCGCTCATCGTTTAGCAGGCCTGCGACCATGCCCATAGTCCCGCTCATGCCCCAAAAACAGCTGAGTGCCTTGCTGTCAATGTGCGACATAACTGAATAGGTGTTGTATATTGCATGGCCGTTTATTTTAATGCCGTTGTACCATTCTTTAAGATCGCCTATGTTCAAATCAGCCAGCTGGCTCAACTCCAGTACCTCTTCGTCTGTCAACCCGTAATCGTCCGTATATACGCTGTCGCTATACACGTCAAAAGTCACGACATTGTTCAACCCGCTCAACATGCTTTCGTGGGATATGCGCATCACGCCCGTTAGCAGGGCTTTTTCAATATAGCGGTTGCCTTTCAGCCCGGCAGACAGAAAAGCCGTTTCGAAATCTTGTATCTCTTCGTATTTTTCTGACCTGTAGCTGTCCGTAAGCAGCTTGTCGTATTCGTCGATCAAAATGTAGGAGCGTTTGCCTGTGGCTCTGTAGACCGATTCGGTCAAATACAGCAGCCCGCTTGCGTCGGTGTATTTTTCACTGTCCAAATAGCTGCGCACCGCCCTGGAAAGCACTGTGCCGCCGCAATAGGTGTCTATATAGTCGCACACCATATAGTAAATGCTTTCTGCATAATTGTCGGGCAGTAGTTGCTTGAAGTCGAAATAGAAAACAGGTGCAGAATTAGCCTTGTCCCACAACGGGCTTGTTTCAATGTACAAGCCTTTGAACAGGTGCCGGTAGTCTGCCTTGTCCGTCAAAAAACAATGCAGCATGTCCATATTGAGGCTTTTGCCAAGCCGCCTTTGCCGGGCAGTTAGCTGGACGCTGCTTCCCTCGTTCAGGAAGTGCTCGATAAACCGTGTCTTGTCGACATATAGGCACCTGTTTGTAATCATCCGTTCAAACGACGAAGTGCTCAAATCTATTTTTTTTACGTCCCCTGTAATCATACAACCGCTCCCTTCAGCGATCCCTTTGTTCCTTACTGAATCCTGTCCGGTTCAGGCAGCTCAACGTCGTCGTCAATGGTGATGGTCTTCATGATCGGTTTGTTATTTTCTGCCACCGCTCCGTTCGGGCCGGAATTAGGCGTACTGGCAATCTCGTCCACCACGTCCATGCCGCTTATCACCTTGCCAAATGCAGCGTATCCTCCGTCAAGAGACGTAGAATCCCCATGCATGATAAAGAACTGCGAACCCGCCGAGTCGAAAGAGTCCCCTCGCCTCGCCATGGACAACACGCCACGGGTGTGGGAAAGGTCGTTCGCAAAGCCGTTTTGCTGAAATTCGCCTTTGATAGTATAACCGGGCCCGCCTCCGCCTGTGCCCTCCGGGTCGCCGCCCTGGATCATGAAGCCGCTCATGATGCGGTGGAACTTCAGTCCGTCATAGAAACCCTGACGCGCCAAATATACGAAATTGCGCACCGCCTGCGGCGCCAAGCTTGGATAGAGTTCAAGGACAATGGTGCTGCCGTCCTCCATGGTGATCGTTGCCTGAATGGCATCCGGAGAAACAGACGGCTTTTCCTCTGCCTTTTGTGCGCACCCTGTCCCAAAGCACAACAACACGCACAGCGCTAAAATATGTCTTTTCAAATGTGTATCCTCCTTTCAACATCCCTTGTGTTGTTTTCATCGATAAAATATTATCACGAATTCTGCTGTTTTTCAAGCACCATCATTTTTTTGCTGTTTTTACCCGTTTCTCTGCCATCAATTCATTGCCTGACTTAACTATGTCCATCCCGTACTTCTGCTGCAGGTTCAGCACAAGGGCATCAAGTTTTTCACCTTTCATATCCGTGTCGCTGTCAAAAAGAGAAAGCTGCCTTCCGGGCGCATCGTCAAACCCGCTGAGCGTGATCCCAATCAGCCTGACCGGGCGCCGTTCGATTTTGTCAAGCAGTCCGGCAGCGGTGTTGAATATGTCGCTTGCCTTGTTTGTCGCGTCGCCGCTTTTCGACCTGGCTATTTTCTTCATATCTTTGTAAGTGGCCTTCAGCGTCACAGTGCGGCAGTACAGCCCTTTTAGCCTGATGCTATAGCTCAATTCACGGGCAGTGAGCCTTAAAATGTCCCTTAAGTAGTCAAAATCAACAATGTCCTGCTGAAATGTCCGTTCTTTCCCGACCGATTGGGATTTTGCCTGAGACGCCACCATGCGGTGGTCGATGCCTTCGGCTAGTTCAACGATCTGTCTGCCGTGGTTGCCAAGCAGAGCTATCACCGCCTGCCTGCTTGCGTGTATGTCCCGCACTGTATTGACGCCGATCCGCTTCAGTTCTTCGGCGGTTTGCGGTCCGACACCGTAAACGATCCGGACGTTCCTGTCGACAATGAGGTTCTTCAAGGCTTCGGGCGTCAGTATCTCGAAAAACCCGTCAGGTTTTTTCTCCTCGCTGGCCAGCTTCGCAGACATCATGGAATAGCCTACCCCGACTGAACAGGTGAGCCCTGTCTGATCCTTGACCATGCTTTTTATTTCGCGTCCCATATTTGCTGCTTCACCAAACAGCAACATCGAACCGGTAACATCCAGAAATCCTTCGTCGAGGGAAATGTATTCGATTAAATCTGTGTATTTGTTCCAAATTTCATGTATTTGCGTCGACGCTTCCTCGTATTTATGAAAATTGGGATGCATGTATATCCCGTCCGGGCACAGCTTGTACGCCTCTTTGATGCTCATGGCAGAGCGTACGCCGTATTTTCTGGCTTCGTAGCTGCATGTGGAAACAACGCCCCGCTCGCTTGGGAGCGCCCCTATGATCAGCGGCTTGCCTTGCAGCGCGGGGTTGTCCCTCGCCTCGACCGCTGCGTAAAATGCGTCCATGTCAACATGAATGATCGTCCTCATTGCCTCGCCTCGAAATTAGCTCAACTTGTTCCTAGGTTGTTTACTATTACCGCGCACTCGTCATCGTTCCACAGGGTTTTTTTGACGACGAACTCGGCACCCGGGCTAAGCCCCCTTACCATAGCCTCGATGGGTGAGAGGCAATTGATTTGGCAGGGGCTGAAAACGCCCTTCTTTTTTGATATTGCGCACAGCATGCAGTTCGTGCATGTTGCTGCAAAGCCGCTCTCCGTGCCCTCCATCACCCATTCTGCGCAGCCATACGTCTCTTGGACTTTTTGGAAGACCTGCCTTGGGTCGCTGATGCCGTACAGTTTTGCCATCTCAGCCCCGGCTTTCAGCTGCTCTGCCCTCTTCCTTTCGGCCACTGCGGCTAGTACGCCCGCCTCGCCGTAGCGTAGCGTAGCGTCAGCCATCGCTGCTGCGTAGTACACTTGCAGTGTCTTGAGCTTCTGCTCAAGGATTGCGATTCTTTCTTCGTTTGTCATGGTACACCTCCAATGTTTGTTTTTTCTCTTATTAGTGGAGGCGTTGGGTTTTTTGTGACAGCAGTTTTATTTGCCCATGTGAAAATATTTTTCCCAATAGTTTTTGGTGGGCAGAACTTTCTCCGCTTGACGAAAAATGGATATTCGCTCGGCCAAATCCCGGATTCGCTGGTATTCGGAAGGCAGGTCGATGCTTTCGATCAGCATGTTCATGCGGCATTTGCACTCTGAGCACGGGTTGAAGATGCGGCATTCCCTGTTGAGGAAGTTCCTTAGCTTTTTCCTTGAACGCGAAACGCTTTTTCTGGCATCCTGTTCGCTGTAGCCCATTATCCTAGCAATTTCCGCATAGGGAAGCCCGATAACGTCCCTGAATATATAGGTCATCTGTGCATCGTCCCCCAGGCAATGGAACAGCCCTGTCAGGCAGCGGTCGCATTCTTCTTTTATCCACAGCTCCTTGTCAAAATCTGCCAAGCTGCTTGGAAGCTCGCGCCCCTCGCCGTCAAGAAAACCGTGTAAAAAAGCTGTTGAATGGTGTCTCTCGTGCATCAGGTGCCGACAAATTACCCGCTTTGCAATGGTGTAAATCCATGTTGACAGCTTGCTTTCACCGCAGAACGAAGGCAGGCTTTTCACGACCTCGACCCATACTTCCTGAGCAGCGTCCTGTGCGGTTTCCCTGTCAGAAATCATCCGGTTTGAAAGAATGGAAATCATTTTGCCGTATTCAATTACGTCGTTGTCGGTTAATGTGTTCATATTCAAATAGTATAGCATACGGCAGACTGCGACCGCAACCTGCTAAGGCTGAAAAACTTTCTTGCATCTGATGCAGAACCATGATAATATTGGTGTTGAGAAAGGCTGGGACTTCTGCAGGTGCCGATGCAGACGCCGCAAGTGCTGTGGAATTGCTTGGTTGCTGTGAAAGCGCCAGTGTTAAGCTCAGTGCAAAGCAGACGAGCTTTTGCGTCCTCGTTAATTTTTTTGGCCTGTACGGGCTTGCGAATATATAGCTGATCGCGTTTTTCATAAAATAAGATCCCCCTTTGTTTTCTGAATTTATTGTTTTTGTTTATCACTTACTGGCTTGTTTTGAGCCATTATTTATCATAAGCTATGGTGTAACTCCACAGTCAATATGTTTTTTTGTTTCACTAAAACTTTTTATACTATACATTCAACTCTGTTACGAGGAGGTTCTTATGGAGGATCATGGGCTTTTTGCTATAAGCGACTTTGCTGAACTTACGCGGACAACACGCGACACATTGCTGTATTATGACAAAATCGGGCTGCTGCCCCCTGCTGCTCGCGGGGAAAACAATTACCGCTATTATTCCAGCAGGCAGTTTACCATCGTGAATGTAATCCGAACGCTGCAGGAGCTGGGCATGACTCTTGACGAAATCAAGAACTTGAAAGACCAGCGAACCCCGGAAAGCACAGACGAGTTGTTCTTGAGTCAAATTAAGCAGATCGACGCAATAATAAATGAGTGGGTACGAGCCCGGAAGCTTTTGTTTACGCTGCAAAAGTCCATTCATTCCGCACTAGGCGTAAATGAAAAAGAAATCACGGTGCAGTTCCTTCCCGCAGAGGCGATCATACTTGGCGATCTGAACGACTACAGCCAAGGCAGGGACGACATGGACACACTCCTCAGTTTTTACATTGACGCAAATCAAAAATATCCGGATCTGAACCTAAATTACCCTGTCTGGGCTGTCTTTTCTGTAGAAAGGGTCAAACGTGGGGACTTAGTTTGGCCGGATCGTTACTATTTTTACAATCCAGAAGGCCATGACAAAAGACCTGCCGCGCTGTATGCCATCGGCTATCAACGTGGCTTTTACGGCCAAAGCGGCGATTTGTACAGGCGGATGTTCGATTACATTGACAGAAATGGCCTCGAAATATGCGGCGACGCCTATGAAGAATACCCCTTGAACGAGGTCAGCGTCTCTGACGACACTAATTATTTGATGCGGGTGATGATCCCCGTGCGGGAACGCTGAAACCTTAGCTAGTGTCAAAGCTCTTGACATCAACCTCTCGTCGTGATAATATAAACTCGTAAGTTAGTAACTCGTAAGCTAGTAAGGTGTGTTTCATGTTCGTTGGAAGAGAATATGAATTGAATAAGCTGAATGAAATGTATGCCGGGGGTAAGTTCGAGTGCGCCATAGTGTATGGTAGACGGCGGGTTGGCAAAACGTCATTGATACAGGAATTCATTAAAGACAAACGAGCCATCTATTTTCTGTCGCTTGAAACAAGCGAACGTATCAATACAGAGAACTTCAGCAATTGCATCTGGAACGTGGCTACAGCAAACGTCAACAAGCCGCCGCACTTTGCAAATTTTATCGACGCTCTTGACGCTGTAGGCGACCTTGCCGCGGATGAGCGCATCGTGCTTGCTATTGACGAATACCCTTACCTTGCAAAATCTGTAAATGGCATCTCTTCGATATTGCAGGCTCAAATTGACATGCGCTTAAAAAACACGAAGCTGTTTCTGATCTTGTGCGGCTCTTCTATGTCTTTCATGGAAAACCAAGTGTTAGGGTATCAAAGCCCACTTTACGGTCGCCGTACGGCGCAATTCAATATCCAGCCTTTCAGTTTCTTCGAGTCCGTCAGGTTTCACGAAAACTACAATGCTTACGACAATGCTGTTCTGTATGGAATCACGGGGGGCGTCCCGCATTATTTATCCCAATTCGATGGCAGGAAACCTCTTGAGCAAAACATAATTGACAGTTTTTTTGACCCGGCTTCATATTTGTTTGAAGAGCCATCCAACTTGTTAAAGCAAGAACTTAGGGAGCCGCATGTGTACAACGGCATTATTTCCGCAATCGCCGGCGGCAGTTCGCGGCTCAATGAAATCGCCACAAAAACGTTGCTTGAAACAGCGGTGTGCAGCAAGTACCTGACCTCCCTGGCATCCCTTGGCATAGTGAAAAAAGAGCTGCCGATACTGAGCAACAGCACAAAAAAAACGATTTACCGACTGGCAGACAACATGTTCCGTTTCTGGTACAGGTTCGTTCCTCAAAACATATCGCAAATCCAATCGCATGTGGGCAAAAAGGTCTACGAAAGCATTGCACCGCAAATTTCGGCTTACATGGGGGAGGTGTTTGAGGACATATGTAAGCAATACCTGTGGCAAGAAAATCTAGCAGAAAGGTTACCATTCTATTTCCGCGACGCAGGACGGTGGTGGGGGACTAACCCGCTCAAGAAACAGGAAGAAGAAATTGACATCGTTGCCATTGGCGACAGCCAAGCGATTTTCTGCGAGTGCAAATGGCGAAACGAAGCTTTGGGGCGCACGGTGCTTGACGGGCTGATTGAAAAAAGCCAAATGTTCAACTACAGGGTGAAATACTATATCCTTTTTTCCAAGTCTGGCTTTACCGATGAATGCGAGGCAGCTGCCAGTGAATATGTCAGGCTAGTCGATTTTAGGGAAATGTAGGGCGTATTTCAGCGTCTTTGGGCAATTCACCATGCATTTTAACGCACAGGTGCATTTGTATACGTCCACGACCCATTCCCGGCCTCTGGTTTTTGACCATTTATTGCCAGTTATGGCATTTTCAGAACAAATCTGCTTGCATGCATCGCACTTTCCACATCGTGAAGCATCCAACGGGTATTTCCCGGTAGCTATCGGCGCGTTTGTCAAGACAGTGCACATGCTAAACCCGCAACCGTATTCCTTGGTAATGAGCAAATTGTTCTTCCCTATATAGCCGATTCCGGCCAGCCTCGCTATTGTTTTGTGCGGTAATATGCTTGTGTGCGTTGCTTCATCGTAATTCCCGCTCTGCGTATGACTCTTCTCCGACTGGGAATACGCTTCATGCCCTTTTTGCCGCAAGTAGTCTGCAAGCCAGTCTGCTAACGCGTCTGTTTCATGTTCCTTTTCAACGAATTCGTCGTGTTCAATCTCTTCTCCTTTGTGCACAGAAGCGATAAATTCTTTGGAAAGTGCCATGCAGAATACGACAGCCGCCGCAAAGCCTTGCGTCTGAACGGCTGGCAAACCTGAAACGTCAACAAACCGGACTATGTCGGCTCCCTTTTCGAAAAGCATTTTTTCAACGCATTTTGTCAATTCCAATTCATTCTTTGTGTTTCCATCCATATTATATACCTCGCCAATTCAAAGGAAATTATTATTCAAACAGGTCGTCCAGCAGGACTTCTGAAACTATTTCAGCGCTGTAGGCGTTCTGTTTCAAACCAAATGTTGTGATCATCGTTGTCTGCACGGCTTTGCGCGTGCGCGTAGAATTTGCAAATGCCGATTTCTTGTTGCGCATCGATTCGTAATGCTTCTTGTCGATCTGGAACTGACCGGAAGAGAATTTGATCTCACAGAGGTTTATGATGTTGTCGCTGCGGTCTATTATCAAATCGACTTGTGCACCTGCATCACCGTGCTTTCCCCTCCAAGAAAACACCGCCGTCAGTACGCCGGCAATACCGAGCTTTTTCCGTATCTGAGGCAAATGCGACAGACACAGCTTCTCATAGCAAAGCCCGCTCCATACGGAATGTGCGGACGTTGCTGAAAACCGGAGCCAATAATCATTCGAGTGCTCATCCCGCTTGTCGCGGAAGCGGATGTCAAACATGGAAAAGAAATCTGTCAATTGATACAGGCTGTCCCTCTTTTTTTGCCCGTACGCCCTGTATTCCCGAATAAATCCGCTAATGGACAGGTCTCTCAATATTTTTGTCAGGGTGCCGCCGTCGGCAATTTTGGATCCTGCAGCGATCTCTGTACGCGAAAGCCCGATTCCTTTCTTCGCAAGGGCTTCGACTACGCGAATGTAATGGTCGGCGTTTCTGTACAGCGACCGATAGAGGTTTTCAAACTCGTTGTGAAGTTCCGCGCCTTGGGCAAAATACATCTCGTCTACATTTTGATACAGGCTGTATCGCGGTTCCATCAAACTTAGATAATACGGAATGCCTCCAAAAATCATGTATGCTTCTGCCATCTGGTAGTGCGTCATTGGGATATGCCGGCTTTCGAAGAACACCTCGCACTCCTTAAGCGTAAAAGGCTCAACAAGGATTTGGCGCGTGATGCGGTTGTGAAGCCCGCCTTTGTCGTTGATGATTTTGTCGGTTATCCATGACGCGGCCGACCCGCAAACGATAAGGAGCACGTCTTTGCGCGACGACGCCCACCTGTTCCAGAAATAGTCAAGGCCTGCAATAAAATCCGAGTGCAATGTTGCCATCCATGGTATTTCATCCAGAAAGATGACCTTTTTCGTTGGGTTTTTTTGCTCTGCACACAGCTTTTCAATGAGCAGATTGAGATTGTCGAATGCGCTGACCCAGTTTTGTGCAGCAGGAATATCCGCACCTCCGAAGCGCAGTATCTCATTGTTCCAAACCTGAAGCTGCGCCTCCCTGTTTCCGTTTAATATGCCAGTCGAATAGAAGGCAAACCCTGCTTCAAAAAATTCCTTTACAAGGAAGGTCTTTCCAACCCTTCTTCTGCCATAAATAGCAACAAATTCAGATTTGCCTGACTCAAGGCAGCCTTTTAGTATACCCTGCTCTTTTTTTCTGCCGATAATCGCCATCCTTCGTCCCCACTTCAGCGGTATCTATGTATTTTCATATACATACCGCTGATATTAATTCTGCATTCAACTCTTGCTAAAAGGGATTTTATCACCAAACATCCGCTTTGTCAATTAAAAATCTCGATTGTGGAATTGTCAATCTCAGCGGTATGTTGCAAAATATTTGAGATACCGCTGAGTTCCTCATTCGCTTCTTCATCCTCTGGGAAAACTGCTGAAAACCCTATTTCATCCAATTCATTTGAATAATTGTCGTACAGCGTACCACAAACGTCTATGCGGTCGCCCGGCTCCACAATCCGGTATACTCTGAAGTAGCGAGTCCTTGTCGAATTGGCGTCAGCTGAAAAAGAGAAACTCCAATCAAGCCGAGAAAGTTCTTCTCCGTTAAAGAACAGCGTTTCGTCGCCAATCCTGAGATCGAATGGAAATGGATTTGCAAACTCGCAATACACCACGACAGAATCCTCGTCTTGACGATAGCTAACGGGGATAATCTCAAAGCTTTCTTTTTCATTTTCATAATACTCAGTATGCAAAACAACCTCGCTGTCGGTTACCTCCCCAGCACCGCTGCTATGCCTCGAAAGCCTGCTCTCCGGCGGATTGTTTGCTGTGACGCTTGCCACTTGCAGCTCGGCATTCAAAGATGCTGCATAAAACACCACCTCGACATACCTGCGTTCGCCCTCAATTCCCCAAATAAAAGTTGCCTCCCGTGCTTCGTCGCTGACCCTCAGATTTTCCCTCTGAATCGGCGGCCCCAAAAATCCCACTACGTCTGCATAGGACATGCCCTCCTTGATGTTTTCCGTCATGGACAGCGCAGGAAGCGCTGCAAGTGCAAGCGAGCCGCTTTGCTCCTCCTCGACAACGCCTTGCTCCTCTGCGCATCCCACGAGCAGGAATAGCACCATCGCCGTTATAACAGCTGCGTATTTTGTCTGTTTTTTCATATTCATCGTCTGCCTTTCTTTCCTCAGTGGGTCATTCCAAGGCCAAATATATGGTGCCCAGCCAATGTGTGCCGTCAATTTCGTAGGCGCTCCAGCCGCCTTTTTCCAAAACGTCAAGGACAATGTCCAAGAATTGGCTGTCGTCCATGTCGTAATCGGTTCGCAGCAGAGCATAGCCTTCCCTCATAATGTCTGCAACCAAAATGTCTGCAATTTCAGGCATTCCATAGTATTTGCCGTTCAGGCGGTAGTATTCCAAGTTTTCGTTTTGCCCACTGTACGCGACGGTGTCTACGGATACAAAATCGCTGTTCTCGACAAGCACTTGGCATGCTACGCTGTCTGGAATGTTGAACAGGTTGTTTGGCATGCCTTCGTTGTCGTTGTTTGTGGAATCAATGGTCATCCAGCTGCCCTCCACAAGCGCTCTGTTCCACGCATGGGGCAGCGAGCCGTACAAGTTTCCCGTCACTACGATGCTCTCAAGGCCAGCCTCGTCGGCCAGCAGTTTGAATGCCATCGCATAGCTTTGACACACGCCGGTTTTGTTTATCAATGCTCCATATGCAGTGAACGAATCGTCGAATTCGGAATCCACATTCAGAAAATTGTTCTCCTCTGCGTTGGCAAGGGCAGCATAGTCGTATTCGGCTGTTTCGCACAGGTAATCGTTGATCGCCAGCTCCTTTTCCAAGTCCGACATGCCCTGCACTATTATCCTGCCAACTACATTGAAAGCTTCTTTTTTCAGTGCAGTTTGCTTTCGCTGCTGCTCGGAGCGGGTTTCCTTGTACTCTACGAAGAGCGTCGTCTTGGAAAAGTTGCAGCCATAGCCGCTTATGCCCAGTATGAGCGGGTTCTGGTAAAATGCCTCGTTGATCGCCGCAAGCATCGCATCCATGTCAAACCGCTCGTTGAAATCCGAGATGTCGATTTCCACTACTCCGTTTAGCATGTTGATCGCGAGGTATTCTGAAAAAGCGTTTGTCGCAAACACGTTGAATCCTTCTCGGGACAGAGTGTATGGCGTATTTGAGGCTGGTTCGTCCGTATCGTCGATGTTGAAGTCAAAGCTGGGAGACACAAGCCCTGCGTCAGACTGAGCATTGCTTTCGCGTTCCTTAAGCTTTTCGAGCTCTTGCCGCATAGTGGTCCTGTCATAGTCCTCAATGTATACCCAGCCTTCCAATGGCGTACCGACTATCTTGTACGGGATAGCCAGTGCGTCGTGAGTGCTTGCGTTTGAATAAGCGTAGGCGCCGTCGTCACCGATGCTTTCGTCTGCTAACAGGGTTTCCCTCAAACAGGCATTGTCTATGTCGTAGGAGACCGGCATGCGGATCACGTTGCCGTCCAGCATTTCCACTGCTCGGAAAAGGCCGAGCCCACTTATTGCGCCAGCCCAGTGTTCAACGTCTTCATCCTCAGCGGATCCATAATCGAAAGCATATGGCAGGGAAGAGATTATCTCTTTGTCGTAAACAGGGTTGCTGATATTTGAAAAATCGTCGCCGCTGCCCGCTTGTACGAAAAGAAAATAGGGTTGCCGTAATGAAGAATCCTGATCAACGTACAGCTCGTAATTCATCGATGTTTCGTCTTCATTTGGATCAATGTAAAGAAAATCAGTGTCTGCCGTGCCTCCCAGTTTGGTCACGCTGTACCCGCCGTCTGAGTTTACGCTCGCCTTGCAAATCGCATACTCGTCTGCTCCCGGCACTGGGTCCCATATCAAGCCCAAATGCCCGTCCTTGAAGTAGTATTCGACGTTTGGCGCCGCAAGGTCGTTTTGAACCGTGAACATGGTGACAACAGGCCGCTCGTATTTTTCCCCAGCGGGGTCAACATACGTGACAATGTAATACCCCGGTGCATAACCCCAGTCTTGGTATCTGTATTTCCAGTCTGCCGAACTGAAGCCCTCATCTTCTTCCCACCAGACGTCCCATGACAGAAAATTGGGCACGAACGGCGGCGAAATTGTAATGCTGCCCGTCACCGGATCGCATCTTTTGTTTGATTCGGCTGGAACTGAAAACTCCGCATCCAAAAACACATCGATGATGTCCTCAAGCTCAAAGCCTGCACCGGGGCTATAGTAGTCAAATTCCAACTCATAGGTGAACATCTGGCCTCTGGGCACGTTGACCAGTGCCTCGTTGTATACAAACTCCTCATCTTCCTGCCCGTACTTCTCCTTGATCTCCTCTGCCATGTCTTGCGCGAAAACCCTGTTCATGTTGAACAACGAGTTGGGCATCTCGAAAACCAGTACGGCTGCCGCCACAAGGCCGGTCAGCACAACAGATGCGATGAAGGTTATTATCTTTTTCGACATCTTCCCTTCCTTTCCATAAAAGTTCCTTCCCTCCACGGCTGCTAATACCGTTTCTATTATCTCACGCACTGTCATCTTTTTCAAGGGCAAGAAAAAACGGAGTGATACCGTAAGCTATTGCAAACAATCGTCACTCCGTTTTCTAAAAGTTGGGCCAGTATTCCTTGCCTTATTCAGTTATTTTCCTTCTGGCCCTGAATGCCGCAGCCAGTCCAAACAGGCTTAGGCCAAACAATCCAAACATGCCTGCTTCCGATCCAACGCCAGTCTGAGGAATATCAGTCTGAAGCCTTTCCTCTTCTTGGCTCGTCGGTTTTACTTCCGGCATTGCCGCTTTTGGCACGTCCGACTCGTCAATTGATACCTGCTGGCCTTCTTCTGCGCCGCCGGCTGCCGTCTGCGAGCCAGTGTCAGTTCCTGTCTCTGGTTCTGTCTCTGGTTCTGGGTTGCCGCTGCTACTGCCACCGCCATTTGGCTTTTTCAATTTGCCCGGATTGTCTTTTTTGAATTCATCCAACTTGCCAATGACTTCTTGCCTTGTGTAATCATCCAAACCACCAAGGATCTCTTCGAGATCGAAGCCTTCCAGTGCGCCCGGATTTGTCGCTAGGATGTAATCCAACAGGTCGCCGGTGTTGCTGCCAAGGGTGTAGCCTGCTAACGTATCCGGGTTCGTCGCTAGGATGTAGGCTAACAGACTGTCGGTGTTGCTGCCAAGGGTGTAGCCGTCCAGCACGTCTGGGTTCGTCGCTAGGATGTAATCCAGCAGGCTGCCGGGGTTGCTGCCAAGGTCGCCGTAGCCTTCCAACGCAGCTGGGTTAGTCGCCAAGATGTAATCCCGCAGGTTGCCGATGTTGTCACCAAGGTCGCCGTAGCCTTCCAGCGCGTCCGGGTTCGTCGCTAGGATGTAATCCAGCAGGCTGCCGATGTTGCTGCCGAGGGTGTAATCGTCCAGAACATCTAGGTTTGTCGTCAGGGTGTAATCCTGTAGGCTGCCGGGGTTGCTGCCAAGCGTGTAGTCGTCCAGTGTATCCGGGTTAGTCGTCAGGATGTAGGCAAACAGGTTGCCGATGTTTTCATCAAGGTCGCCATAACCGTCCAAGTCGCCCTTGTTGTCTTCAACATTGTAGCCGTTCAAATCGCCTCTGTTGTCTTCAACATTGTAGCCGTTCAAATCGCCTTCGTTGTCTTCAATATTGTAGCTCTGCGGAATGCCGTCGCTAAATCCGCCTTCCGGTAATGGATTGGGAAATGGAACGTCCTCTGGAGCATCCGTTGGGTCAGCCAACCCCACGGGCGTTGGTGGGCTAGGCAACTGGCCGGCTTCTTCTTCATGGGTTGCCCTGTCGCCATATATTGCCTGCATGCCACTGTTCGCATAGCCTTGAAGGCTTATTTGGAAGCTGCCGTTGTTTATAATTTCAACGATGTCTATTACCATATGGTACCATTTGCCACCGCTCCTGTAATAGAAGTCGTACACACCTAGCTCAAAACCTGCCGCGCTGCTGTCAATGTCCAAAAATGCGTTGTTGCTCTGATAACGAAGCGTTACGCCAGCACCTAAGCTAATCGTGGAACCGCTGCTAGTCAACGGGTTTGTTGGCGCAGGAACGCTGTTGTTGCCTGGGTTGCTGTTTTGAATGTTCCCTTGCGCACCGGACAAACCGGCAAGCTGCTTGTGCATTGGAGGACGCTGTGCTATGACATCGGCTTTCTTATCCTCAAACGCTTGGTTGATAATTATCTGAATTTTGCCAAGGTCGCCATCATACGCAGCCAAGAATTCCTCCAAGTTGTCGTAGTCCAAATAGGCGCCATACTGCTTGTACAGATCATCCCACATTTCGTGAAGTCTTATTACGTATTCTTCATAAGCAGCTGCATTCGCTTCGTCTGCTGCGATTTGCGCTGCCGCAGCCGCTTCACCTATGCCCTCGTAATCTTTCCAGCTGTTTTCAAGTCCGGAGCTGGGGAATTGTACCAGAATGCTTGCCCACCAGCCGTCGCATACTGCCTCATAGGCAGCTTTCGCTTCGGTGTTCATTTTTTCAACCGCTTCCATCGCCGCATTGTACGCTGCTTCTGCTGATTCGTATTTGTTGAAATCCATTAATCCCAACGACGTCTTCAATTCATCCCAGTATTTGTCAAGCTCCTCAAGGTACTCGCCCAGCGCAGCTTCGTATTCCACTTTAGTCGACATTACCGCATCTTCTGGAATTTTGTACCATCCATCAGCCGTTGCTGTCGCTTTGTATATAACACCATCGAGATTATAATAGTAATCGCCATTTTCTTCAAGGTAGAACGCACCGCCAGCTATCGCAAGTCCTTTAAGGTACTCTTTGTATGCGGTTTCGTCTGTCTCGACCGCCCCGTCAAGATCGTACCACCCGGCTTCCTTTACTGTGAACATGAACACTTTGCCGTCTTCACTCTTAAAATAGTATGTGCCTACGGCAAGTTCAATCCCACCGTCAGCTACCGCAAGGCCTTCTATGTATGCTTGGTATGCAGCTGCGTCAGTCTCCTCCGCGCCGTCAAGGTCGTACCAGCCGGCTTCCGCTACTGCGAACATGAATACTTCGCCGTCTTTCTCAAAGTAGTAGGTGCCTACCGTAAGGTTGGTCGCGCTTTTGTCTGCAGCTCTCAGACTCTCAAGGTACACTTGGTACGCAGCTTCGTTCGTCTCGATCGCGCCGTCAAGGCCGTACCAGCCGGCTTCTTTTACTTCAAACATGAACACTTTGCCGTCTTTTGCGAAGTAGTGAGTCCCAACGCCCAGCT
This sequence comes from Clostridiales bacterium, assembly GCA_009782285.1. Taxonomy (GTDB): domain Bacteria; phylum Bacillota; class Clostridia; order Peptostreptococcales; family Anaerovoracaceae; genus WRJK01. The sequence continues at coordinate 974 of WRJK01000028.1, read as the reverse complement.
CGACACCGCCGTTGTCTACCGCAAGGCTTGCTATGTAATCGTTGTATGCGTCTTCGTCCGTCTCGACCGCGCCGTCAAGGTTGAACCAGTCGTCAGCCGCTACTACGAACATGAATACTTCGCCGTCTTCGCCTTTAAAATAGTATGTGCCTGCAGCCAGTTCGATGGAGTTATCGTCTGCGTCCCGAAGCCCCTCGATGTAAGCCGTGTAAGCGTTTATGCTTACCTGCTCCGCGCCGCCAAGGTCGTACCATCCGGCTTCTGCCACCTCGAACACGAATACTTTGCCGTCAGCATCTTCGAAGTAGTGCGTTTCGCCAGCCTCTAGGAATATTCCGCCGCCGGCTACCGCGAGGCTTGCTATATATGCTTGGTATGCAGCTGCGTCAGTCTTGACAGCCCCGTCAAGGTTGAACCAGCCGTCAGCCGCTACTGCGAACATGAACACTTTTCCGTCTTTCGCGAAGTAGTATGTGCCTGCCGCAAGGTTGACCGCGCTCGTGTCCGCAGCCCTGAGGCTCTCAAGGTACGCCTGATATGCAGCCGCGTCCGTCTCAGTCGCGCCGTCAAGGCCATACCAGCCAGCTTCTGCCACTTCGAACACGAACACTTTGCCGTCTTTTGCGAAGTAGTGCATGCCTACTGCCAGCTCGGTTCCGTCGTTCTCCACTGCAAGGCTCTCTATGTAAGCATTGTATGCGACTTCGTCTGACGAGGTTGCTCCATCGAGCTTAAACCAGCCGTCCACTGCTACTTCGAACATGAACACTTCTTTGTCCGCGTTCACGAAATAGTATGTGCCCGCTTTCAGTTCGATCGAATTGGAGTCATCGTCCCTCAAGCCTTCGAGATATTCTTGGTATGCCGCAGCGTCAGTTTTGACAGCCCCGTCAAGGTCGTACCAGCCGGCTTCCGTTACACTGAACGCGAACACCTTGCCGTCTTTCGCGAAGTAGTAGGTGCCTGCTTCTTCG
>WRJK01000027.1 GCA_009782285.1 Clostridiales bacterium | reverse complement strand
GGGCCTCTTCGCCTCGATCCCATACGAGCTCCACGTAGACCGCGAGGCGTACTACCACTCGGTGTTTTATGCCGTTATGAACGTCCTCGGGTTTGACATCGACGCGGAGGTGTCCGTGTCAGGTGGCAGGGTGGACGCCGTGCTAGAGCTTGAGGACAATGCCTACGTGATGGAGTTCAAGTATGAGAAACTTGAGCGGGGCGCAGAGCCGGAAACAAGGGAAAAGCTGTTTAAAAAGGCATTGAGCGAAGGGATGAAGCAGATCAAGGGCAGGGGCTATGCCAAAAAGTACGAAGGGAGCGGCAAAAAAGTGCATCTGGCGGCTTTTGCGTTCCTCGGCAGGGACGATATAGAAATGACGGTTGAGATTCTCTAAGCTTAAGTCGGTTCAGAAACAGCCCAATCCGATATCTTGGTAAACTTCAGCCCCAAAATGCTGCGCCGCAGGACGCTCTCAGCCACCGCCATCCTGCAAACGATGGAGCGAATCCCTTTGGGCGAGCGCATCGAAAACACGATTGGCGCATTTGTAATGGGGTATGAAATGTGGGAAACAACGCCGTCGTTCCTGTATACAGCTTGTATATCTTCACAGAGCGGCGGTTTGAACCTCCAAAAAATAGTTTGTTCCGTTTTAGCGGCATCATAATACACTATCGGCACAAAAATATATTCCGGCAGGTACTGTTCAAGCAGCAGTTTAAGCCTGTCGCTTATTACTTCGCTACGCGTGTCATAATCAATTTTGTTCAGCAAGCCTGAGCCGGACACGTTGACAATCACTGTGTCTTCGCCCTTCGGCACTTTCGGCAGGTATGCGCCACCGTCCATCTCCATGACATAGTGGTGCATGAACTCGGCTCTTGTGCAGATGTTTCCGCTGAAAACAATGGGTTCCGACTTCGCTTCGGCTGTGTCCGGGGCTCTTTGCTTTAGGATAGCCGTGTCCACGCCCTTTGGCGGCGCGCCAGTGAATATCGCGCCATCCAGAACTGCATCCGTGAAATCTGCCCCGTCAAGTATGGCATCCGTGAAGTCAGCGCCAGCTAGGTCAGCGTCGGATAAATTGGCACCAGCTAGATTTGCATTGGTGAAATCCGCACCGGCAAGTTTGGCATCGGTGAAGTCCGTACCTGTTAAGTCCGCATATTTGAAGCTCACAGGTAAAAACCCCACAAACTGCCAATGCTTTTTATTTTGCATCCCGGCTCTTCCACGAACGCTAACTAGGCTTGAGTTTTTCATGTTTGCATAGGAGAAATCTGCCTCAAATATAGCAGAATTGTCTAAACGGCAATTTTCCAATTGCGCTCTGTAAAAACTGGTACCGATTAATGAGCAGAATTGAAGATTTGCATTGTTCAATATGGCTCGGCGAAATTGAATATAGCGAAGCACCGTATATGAAAAATCACGTGCTGAAAAATCAAGACCTGCACAATCCTCAAATACATAGTCGTAGTCTAGCCTCTCTGAAAACCAATCAGCCAACTCTTCAGCGTCTTTTTTTTTCTTTTGGGTGAAAACAGGCTCTGTTTTAGACATGTAGTCCCCAACTCGCACCTTGAACACATCGTTTTTTAAGATGTCTATGTAAGGCTTTTTATCAACGCAGTCAATAATAGCAAATCTGACAATACTGGCAAGGTAGGAGTAAAACTTGGGGAGGGCATCAATCATCAGGGACGTGACTTCTTGAGCAGACACCTTACCAATGTAGCGTTTCCGCTCAGCAAGCAGTTTGTCCCATAACTCGTCAAAATTGACGAACAAAAGAGAAACGTCGTATTCGCCAATCATCCGCTGGCCGTTGTTTAAATACCAGCCATCTCCATACACCCAAACCTCTGCCACGTACCGCCTGTTCAAAAAGTTTGTATATTTCATGGCGTATTCCAAATGGGAAATGGCGGATATAACCGACTCGTCTTGCGCTTTTACAATATCAGTGCACACCGCCTGGAAGTGCTTCTCAAATGTTGAAAACCAGCTTTGTTTATGCATAGCAAAATGTGCCTCCGTTTTCAAGAGGCATTCGTTCTTTGAGTTGTTCACAAAATCAATAAAAATATCATGCATCATTTAATTAATCCTCTTTCGTATACTTCAAGGATTCAGCATTTTCTTGCATATAATGTCTAAACAGAGAGCAATAACCACTTCCTAAATCCAACAACGACGAAAAAAACGCTTCCAGAAACAGATCTGGTCCATAAGTGTCATACTGCGCAGATTTTTCGTCATATAGAAAGTATATAATAAGTCTCACTAAGTATTTCGGCGCACTGTTCTTCGGCAATTCATCATGTGTTTCCCAAGCAGATACTCTTTCTTTAAATAATTCTTCTTTTGTTATTATTTTTTCTAAAAAGGCTTTTCCTTGCAGAGCATAGTGCCGAATAATAGCTTCAGTTTCACTGTCAATATTTAGTTTTCGCAAGTTGCTTTTTGTAAGAAGTTCGTTAAAAGTGAAACCAATAAGAACTTCATGCAAATCATCAAAGGGAATATTATCAATATCAATAACCTTCTCTAATTCGTCATACTCATAAATGTGTTCTCTTTCGTTATAATCCATTTAGTATTTCTTCCTTTCGCTCTTTTCAATGCATTAGCAGATATCTTCCGCCTTAATACCTAGTTCCCCTAAAACATCTTGGCACGAATATTCACAGGGTTTTAGGTATCCGCTTTTACGTGAATAGACAGAAGATTTAGCACCATTACAAACATCTTTCATTTTTCCTATGCCGTCTTCAATATCAGCGTCGCTCAATCCTTCATCAGGGATTCTGCATACGTCTCTGGCAATTTTGCACAATATAGAAGCTTCAGCACACTCGCCGTGGAACACGCTTCTTCTATCCTTTCGTACATTATCATACAACTTCTCAACAACGGGATGACCTTTTGCTCCACTATTACCTTTTACTTTGGGACCTGTACTATACCCTTTTATTGGCTCTGGGAGTTTACCTCCCTGCATTACCCCAGCCGCACCCTTTTTTTTTGGCGGATCCAATGGGCAGTTGTTTTTGTCTGTTTCTTTTTGTGCATTTTTGTCTTTAACCTCTTCCGCGCCCGATTTAACTCCTGTCTGCCCTGCACCAACTTCAATATTTCCCATTCCGAACATCACAAAAACGCATGCCGTGACGGCGGCCTTCAAAAACCTCAGCAAACCCATGTGCAGCCCCCCTTTCCGCAGCCTACCATGTCCTAGTTCTCCTTTATTGACGGGCCTTTTACGTCTACGCCGCCGGCTGCAAGCTTGACTGAGCTGCCGCCGCTTGAAACTTCCACTGCGCCTTTGCCGGACTCGATGATCTTTCCGCCGGCGTTGGACTTGAGGTTCTTGATGGCTGTAAGGTTCAGCCCCTTGCTGCTGGCCAGCGTCGCGTCGCCCCTGCTTGCCATGGCCAGTTTCATGGCAGAAGCCATGGCGATCCCTGTTAGCGGCGTCATAGCCATGGCGTTTCCCCCGTTGGTCAGCGTGACGGCTTTTTTGCCGGACTCGAGGAGTTTGTTGTCGGAATTTATCATCATGTCGTCTGCTGAAGTGAAGGACATCTTGATTTTGCTCTCGATGTTCGTGTCTTTTTGGCTCATCATGTTCAGCTCTTCGACTGTTTTGACGTTTATGCCGTCGGCGGGCGTCATTATCACCTTGTTTTCCTCGCCTGCGCCGCAGATCACCTCGATAGAATCCTTGGCGGTTATCTTAAGGTTCGCTTCGGTAGCGATGCTCATGTCGCCCGTGCTTGTTATTTCCATTGTCTCGTCGCTGAAGACCTTGACGGGCTTCAGCGTGTAAATCTCAATTCCTGAGTCCTCGTTGATCTTGATGTAGGTTTCGTCGTCCTTGCCTGTTATCAGAACCTCTTTTTCTTCCAGCTTGACTTCCTTGCCATAGGGGGTCCTTAGGAATTTTACCAGCGGGTCGCCGGTTTTGCCTGTCCCGCTTTGCCTCATTGAGCTTGACGCATGTGCGTCCTTTTCATCCTCGGTGGGAAAGATCAAAAACACAGTGTCGCCGATTTCCGGCATGACGTACCAGCCTGTGTGGCTCTCCGGGCTGTAGTCGGTTGCGTATTTAAAGAACTGGTTTGTGCCTGGCTGGTAGTCGATTGCCAAGTCAAGCTTCACGTCGTCGTTTTCAACTACTTGGACAACCCCTTTAAGAGCCAGCCCAGTAATGTTCTTGTTGTAGGTTTTTGGCGCGGTGATGGCGCTCTTTGTCGCCAGCGTGTATGAGCAGCCCAAAACTGCTTGCCCAAGGCTGAGCACGGCTTGCCGCACATACAAGTCCATGCCGTTGAGCCTCACTTTTTCCCCTGCGTCGTACATGCCGTATGAAAAATCGTCTGTTTTCACTTTGTACATGGTGATGCTGCCCTCGTCAAGAGGCTGGTCGTCATTTGACCTTGTGCGCAGCAAGTTGAAATCTTTAAAAACAGAAAAACTGGCTGTCAATATCTCCCCCGCGCAGCTTCCGTCTTCCACGCCGAAGTGGAATTCAGGTTCGTCGCTTGTGGATACTGGCGTCAGCACGTCTTGGGAGTGGGAAGCAAGCCTTTTGGCGAATTCCCAGTCGGTTTCGCCGTACTGCACAAGGATGCGTTCGATAGGTTTCGCAGGCGAATGGTAATTGACCACTCCTCCGCCTTCTCCTATTATCGCAGAAACTATGTCCGGGTAAGTGGCCCCGGTGTCTTGGAAAGCCCTTTTGTGCATCTTGCTGTCCAGTTTTATAGTATGCGATATGGCGCTCGCTTCCAAATAGTACACGTCCTCCTCGCACGTGATCGACACGCTCTGCAGTACGCCGCTGAAATAGACGTTGCCGTCAGCCTCGCATTTGACGTTTGTGTATTCCGTGGCGTCCGTGACTGGCATGTCCTTCCAGTCGATTTTGACGACGCCCTTAACGAAAAGCGTTGCATGCTCGTTTAAATTCCTCTCGATCCGGAGTTCCTGTATGCTGTCAAATTCAAAGGGGGCAACTGTAAAATTGCCGTCGTTGATAGGTTTCACGTTTGTCTCACCTCACTGTTCATTCTTATATTGTAATAGCAATAAGCGGTTGATATCTATCATTGCCCTGAAGCATTCTTCGAAATTCGGGTACAGGCGGGCATCTTCGCCTGAAAACCAGATTGCTTTCCCCGGCCTTTTGGACGTTTGCTTCGTTATTGCAAATAAGTCGCTGCCTGTTTTAGACGCTGCATAAGGAAGCATGTCTTCCCGTGAAAACCCGAATTGTTCAATGATATGGCTGGGGATCGCGTCCAAAAGCGAAAATGCCATACTCATCGCCTTGGGGTCTTTGAGCTCTTCCGTCCCAAACAGGTCGATTGACTGGTAAAAACTTTTCCAGCCGTTTGCAGCCCTAAGAAAATTTGCGTATATCGGGTCTATTTCGCAGAGCAGGTTGATTTCTGCCATTATCAAATCCACCTCTTCTGCCGCCACTTCTGGTAAAAAAAACTGCCCGGCATCGTCTGCGGCAAGCTCCATAAGCTCCTGCTTTACCCATGCCATTGCGACAATCAAATTCGGCCATGCCCCGTTCATCGCCCCGTAATACCCTTTTAAGTATTTTTGCATTTGGCTGGCTTGCTCGGCAGTGGCGCAGGGCTGCTGTTTCAGCTCAAAAGGAACGCTCTTGCCATCTTCGTCTTCGTTTTGCTCATCTTCGTCCTGCTCGCTGTCTTCGCTTGCTTGCAGCGCCATCGCGTAAATAAAAAGCTCGTCGCCATATTCTTTCATCAGGCCACCTTAATTCCTTGATTTTTGGTTTATGCCCAAAAGTTTTCCACAGCAAAACTAATTGTTTCAACTTTTTCAAATTCTATCTCATTGTCGTCTTCGTCATAGTCAATATCCTTTACGAAATAGCAAGCCACCCCTAACGCATTGCTTTCAAAACTCACCATGTCACCTTCAACGTCATCTTCAACGCTGAGGCTTTCATCAAGAGGAGTGAAAAAAGAAAAAAGTTCATCCTTTGTCATTTCGTTGAGCATTTGATCTCCCCACCTGAGCTCAATGCCGTCAAGCTCGTGGAACATGATGAATTCAACTTTGTCACTTTCGGAATAGAACACTTGGCAAATGTCAAAGCTGTCTGCGGTGTTTACATCCTCCGGCCGGTTTCGGTATTCCTCGCATTCGCCTAAAATTTCCCGCGCCTCGCGGCGGTCCATGCCGAATTCAATGTCGCCAACCGAAACAAGCGGCTTGATTACAAACTGTCTCATCAAATTACCCCCTTCGATGCAAGCTCATCTGCATATTTCAAAGCGGCTTCTATGTGTTTGTCATACTTGCCTGGAAATTTACCAAGAATGTCCTTGACGTCCATTTGCATCGCTTCCTTGAATTTGCCTTGTTCGATAAGCTTCCTTTGAGCGTCCCGGTAGTCTTTCGACCCGGGTTTGTTGTCGTAGCTGGCCGTTTTCTGGTGGTCTGCCTTGTCCATAGTGATGGCTGGGCCATCCCCTGTTTTTAGTTTGCTTGCTGAGTCTGCAGGCATATGATGCACCTCTTCCGTGCTTCCGTCGCTACTTTTTTTACATTCTTTGTAGGAGCCCCCTTTGGATTCCCCTTTGTCGTTGGGTATCGGCAAAGGGCCGCTGGACTTGCCTTTTTTAGACCCGCCTTGCCCGCTGTCTTTTATCTCGATCACGCCTTGGCCAAAAGAGCACATCAGCTTGTCGTCGTTCATCAGTGCAGGCATCTTGTCCACCATTTGATTGGCTTTGCCCCCAAACCACACTGTACACACCGGAGTGCAGGGCATTGGCTGCAATTTGCCTTGGGCGGCAGCCGTGGCGGCGGCCACTGTCGGGTTGGCCATCGACTTGCACTGCCCAAAGGGCATAATATTGACAAATGGCTTGGCATCGCCGATGTTGGCTTTTAGTTTCGTGCCCGTCTGCACCCGGTGCTGCGGCGTCATCATAAGCTTGCTTTCAGCCGACCCGAATGGGCATTTTAATTTAGCTCCCATGTACACATATTCTTTTGCCATAAAAAACCTTCTTTTCAGTCAACTGCGCTGTTCAAGTTGAGTCTATCAAAGTTTTTGCCATCAGTCAATACGCTTTTTTCAAAATTGCCCAGCTTGCATTTCTTGCAGAAACGTGGTATGTTGAATAAAATAAGCATCAAAAACGCAGGCGCGAAACGGAGGCGATCACCTGATGGGCAACAGCTATGAACTTCGGCTGTACGATGAAACGCTGCTCGAATTTGAGCTGGCAAGCGGGGAACTCGGCGGCTATGCAGCGAAAATAACGAATATTGGAGAACCGAGGGAACTCCTCCCCCTTGATCTTGTGCTTCACGGCAACGGTATAATGAGATGGCTTGAACGCAGGGTTATCCCCAAGAACAGGACGTTTGTTGAGGAGATACTGCGCTCCTTTGGACTTTCAATCGGAAACACAAAGGGTATTATTGACGTTTGCATGGGCTTGTCGCTGAACGACAGCTATTGGATCGTACCAAGAGGCTTCAACGGTAAATTCGCGGATTACAACCTTTATGAAAACAGGTTTTCCGAAATACTGTCCCTCGTCGCCTACACTGGCGTGACGCAGAGCGTCGCGGCTTTCTCGACATCGCCTGAGCTTACCACCAACGGTATGCTGCCGAAAGCATGGCGGTTCATTGAGGGCGAGGGTATTTTCCTCTATAAAGGGGGAACGAGCGGTTTCGCAAACGCAGGTAAGGAGCCGTACTGTGAGTTCTATGCCAGCCAAGTTGCGGCTGCGATGAACCTTGACGCAGTGCATTACGACCTTGAAAATTGGAAGGGCATACTTGCTTCAAAATGCAAGTTGTTCACGGACATAGACACCGCGTTCATTCCGATAGGCAGGATCGTCAAATCGGGCGGCATCAGCGCAGTGGTCAGATACTACGACGAACTTGGTGATGAATATGCTGGTGCTGTGCGTGATATGCTTGTTTTCGATGCGCTTACCTACAACGAGGACAGGCATTTCGGCAATTTTGGCCTGCTCCGCGACAACCATACGGGAGACATCGCCGGCCCTGCCCCAATATTTGACAACGGCATGTCGCTGTTCAGCTTCGCCATGCCTGATGATTACGCGAATCTGGACGAATACGCCAAAACGCGCTTTCCTGCCTACGGGAACACGACCTTCGAAGGTATATGCCAAGCGTTTATGACAGCGTACCAAGTTGGAAAACTGCGGAAAATGGTAAACTTTTCATTTGTGAGACATCCGAAACTGAACCTGCCGGAAGGGTACCTTACAGCTGTGGAGAAGCATTTGCGCAAACGGGCGTCGCAGTTGATTTCGCTGCCGAGGCCATAAGACGGGACCGCAACCCCCGCCGTCTGTCAGAAATGACAGGCAGCGGGGTTTTTAATTGCTCCACTTTAATTTCTGGTGGCTTGTTGTTGAATTTATGTTGAATTTTTTGGTAAAACATGATAATATTAGTTCGGTTTACGTTAATTGCTCCACAGAAAGGAAGGAAAAAGGATGAAAATTAAAATCAAAAAGACAATGCCGTTTGTTTTGGTGGTCGCGCTGCTGCTGACCCTGCTGCCGGGCATGGCACTGACGGCACATGGGCAGGACATTGTCGCTGACGCAGGAACTGCGCCATATCCAGTTTCGGTAAACATCGTCGCCAGCACCCCGAACGGGGCGTACAACGGCGTCATGGTCCACCTAAAGGTCGAGAGCGGCATGGACCAGCTGCAGATGTACGGGACAGGTGCTGATACGGCTCCGATGAGGTTTGTCAGAGGCCTTTCATTGCCCACAGGATCAAGCTCGTACAACGACTACAACAGCGACAAAGACATTTGGACATGCGGCTTTCTTTACTATGCGGCCCGCAACCCGATAACGACGGAGTCGATGACGGTGGGCAGGTTGGAGTTCACTTACATAGGAAGCGAACCTGTCAAGATCACCCTGCTCGACATGGACTTGGTGAGGATAGTCGATTTCAGCGACGACTATGACATTCTGGCCAACTGCGAGAGGGAACCGATAGCCCCGCCTGTGGCTGAGATCAACATAACGAGAGCGAACGGCCCAGAGGGCTTTGTCCCTGTTACCGACATTATAGGCGTACCAACTTCGGCTACAGCAGGGGTGCCGCGCACACTCACCAGCACAGTTGTCCCTGCTGACGCAACGAACAACGACATCATATGGACTGTTAAAGACGTCGGAACGACAGGCGCCACCATTGTCAGCGGCAACAGGTTAAACACGACTGCTGCCGGCATGGCTGTACTGACGGCCACGATAGTGGACGGTAGAGGGATCGGTGTTGACTTTGTCAAAGACTTCGCCATCACCGTAGGCTCTGCCACCTTTGTGGCAGTAGAGGGCATATCGGGCTTGCCCAGCGAAGCTATGGTCGGCGAGCCTCTTGTTCTGACAGGCACGGTTGTGCCAGGGGACGCTACCAACAAGACCATTGAGTGGGACATATTGGATGCAGGGTCGACAGGTGCCACCATCACAGGCGGCAACATACTGAATGCCACATCTGGGGGGACTGTCACGATAAGTGCCACGGTGCGGGGCGGTATGCTCAACGGTATGATCGACTACGTCAGGAACTTCTCGGTAACAGTGAAAGAGCCGCCGATTTTCATCCCTGTTGAAGACATCATCGGCTTGCCAACTTCGACAACAGCAGGAAGCACACTTACCTTGGCCGGCACAGTCGATCCACCAGACGCAACGAACAAGACCATCATTTGGGCCATCAAAGACACAGGTGCCACAGGCGCTACCCTTACCGGAAACTTGCTGCACACTGAGTTGGTGGGCTACGTGACAGTGACAGCTACGGTTCCGAACGGTTTAGCCGTTGGTGTAGACTATGTAAAAGAATTCCTGATAAGAGTAAACGACGACGGTTCGCTGCCACCGGTTTTGCCCGTAACGAATATAATCGGCGTACCGACAACGATTATGGAGAAAGTCTGGACTAGCCTCGCGGGCACTGTTGTTCCGGCCAATGCAACTTACCAGACCATCGTCTGGAGCGTAAAAGACGACGGCGGCGTAGGTGCTGAAATCAACGCTGCCGGCCAGCTTCTTGCATCGGCGGCAGGCACAGTTATAGTTACGGCTACCATAGTGAACGGCATTCTGATCGGCAAACCATATATTCAAGATTTCACTATTGACGTGCAATCAGCTGCGCCACCCTTTGTCCCCGTAACTGGCATAATTGGCGTGGCGACTTTAGCCGAGGCAGGAGTCCCGCTTGCCCTCGCAGGGGTGGTAGTGCCGGAGGATGCAACTAACAAAGCCATAGTTTGGAGCATAAAAGACCCCGGAACCACTGGCGCGACTATCACGGGGAACCTGCTGCGCACGACGGCTGCCGGCAGCTTGACGGTAACTGCCACTATAGCAAACGGCGAAGGGGAAGGCATTGATTTCATGAAGGACTGTGTTATCAAGGTCGTTCCGGCTACCAGCGCTGTTGTAGTTGTAAGCGCAAGCCCAGCAGCTTCTGTTGAAAAACTGAGCGGCAACCAAAACAGGCTAACCGTCACAGTCACGGAAAAGCTTTCCGACGGGAAGACGAACCTGATTACGGCAACCATCATGATCAACAACAATGCAGCCGGCACGTACAACGTCGGTACTTATAAAGTATACGTGGACACAAAAGGCAACACCCAAATCCGCGAATGCAGGATTGTGGTATAGCGAGAAGAACAAAAAGAACGACAAAAGGGGACGGTTCCTGTGTCTGGCAAGGCGTAGGAACCGTCCTCCTTTGCTCTTTTGCCCTCTTGTTGTATTTGCCGACTTGTGATAGTATTATGAAGTAAACTATCATATTGAATTCAAAGGAGATTCCTGAATGAAGAAACTACCGCTCGGGATACAGAATTTCCGAAAAATCAGGGAAGGCGGCTACGTCTACGTCGACAAGACTCAGTACGTCTACAACATCATAAACGACGGGAGCTACTATTTCCTTTCGCGCCCCAGGAGGTTCGGGAAGTCTCTGTTGCTGGACACCATAGGCGAAGCCTTCAGCGGGGACAGGGAGCTTTTCAAGGGGCTTTGGATATACAATTCGGACTATGGTTTCGAGAAGCACCCGGTCATCAGGCTCGACATGAGCAACATAGCGAACAGGACGCCAGATATTCTTGAAAGCTCATTGGCTGCAAGCCTTAACAAGCGTGTGAGTGCGGAAGGCCTTGACATAACTGCCGATATTCCATCTGACATTTTCAAATTTCTGATTGAGGACTTGCACACAAAGTACAATCAGAGGGTTGTCGTCCTGATCGACGAATACGACAAGCCCATACTGGACCGCCTTGAGGACATTGAAACGGCAAAAGCCAACAGGGATGTCCTGAAAGGGTTCTACGGCATACTCAAGTCAATGGACCCGCACCTGAGGCTAACGTTCACCACCGGCGTGTCCAAGTTTACGAAGACCTCCATATTTTCCGACCTGAACAACCTGCTTGACATAACCCTGACGGAAGAATACGCAAGTATATGCGGAATAGCCACAGAAGACCTAGGCAAGCATTTCAGCGAGCATATCGAGCACTTGGCACAGCTTGAAAAGTTCAAGCAGCACTTCAGCCTGAACGATGAAATACTGGCTTGGTACGACGGCTACTCCTGGGACGGTCAGGCACGGGTGATAAACCCGTTTTCCCTGCTCAGCTTCCTCACCCAGAAAAAGTTTGCGAGCTTCTGGTACGCCAGCGGAACGCCGAAGTTCCTTATGGATCTCATAAAAAAAGACCCTGGCGCATATGCCAGCTTGGCAAACCTGAAGATAACGGAGACCATGCTCGACTCGGCAGACATTGACGATATCGAAGCGGAGCTGCTGCTGTTCCAGACAGGGTACCTTACGGTGAAAGAGATAGCATACGACATGAACGAAGAAGTCTTTGTTCTGGGCATGCCGAATTCAGAAGTCAGAAAAGCCTTCGACCTGCACGTTGCAGCTGCCTTCACAGGGAAAAAGCAGGCTTTCGTCAAGAACGCCCGGCTGGAAATAACCGAGGCACTCGAAAACGGCGACCTGCACAAGATGCTCGAATCGCTCCGAGGCCTCTTTGCCTCGATACCCTACGAGCTCCACGTGAACCGCGAGGCGTACTACCATTCGGTGTTCTACGCCGTTATGAACGTCCTTGGGTTTGACATCGACGCGGAAGTGCCCGTGTCCGGGGGCAGGGTGGACGCCGTGATGGAGCTTGGGGACAAAGCCTACGTCATGGAATTCAAGTACGTGAAGTGCGAGCAGGGCGCGGAGCCGGAACTGAAGAACGAACTGTTTGAGAAGGCTTTGAAGGAAGGCATGGGGCAGATAAAAAGCAGGGGCTATGCCAAAAAATACGAGGGGAGCGGGAAGAAAGTGCATTTGGCGGCTTTCGCGTTCCTTGGCAGGGACGACATAGAAATGGCGGTGGAGGAGCTGATATGAAAAAAATACCGATTGGCATACAAAATTTCAGGGAAATTAAAGAGGGCGGCTATGTCTACGTCGACAAGACACAGTACGTCTACAACCTAATCGAAGACGGGAAATACTATTTCCTTTCGCGCCCCAGGCGGTTCGGGAAATCGCTGCTAATTGACACGATCAGCGAGGTTTTCAGCGGGGACAGGGAGCTTTTCAAGGGGCTTTGGATATACGGCTCGGACTACAGCTTCGAGAAGCACCCGGTGATCAGGCTCGACATGAGCAATATCGCGAACAGGACGCCGAATATTCTTGAAGCTTCCCTATCAGAAGCTTTGGTGGACCGTGCGGTTGAAGACGGGCTGGAAATCAGCAGCGTAACCCATTCCGGCTTGTTCAAAAAACTGATCGTAAGCCTGTTTAAAAAGTACAACCAGAGGGTTGTCGTCCTGATCGACGAATACGACAAGCCCATACTGGATCACCTAGATGACATAAAAACTGCGGAGGCTAACAGGAAAGCCCTCCGGGGGTTTTACGGCATACTGAAATCCATGGATCCGTACCTTGAGCTCACGTTCATCACCGGCGTAACCAAGTTCACGAAGACATCCATATTTTCGGAATTGAACAACTTGAGCGACATAACGCTGTCAAAAAAATACTCAAGCATATGCGGCATCGCCATCACGGATCTCGACGAGCATTTCGGGGAGCGCATCAAGGCCTTGTCCGCCATTGACGATTTTGTGCAATGCGGCGACCTGCGAAGCAAAATACTGGCGTGGTACGACGGCTACTCGTGGGACGGCAAGGACAGGGTGATAAACCCCTTCTCCCTGCTCAGCTTTTTCAGAGAAGAAAAGTTTGCGAACTACTGGTTTGCCAGCGGCACGCCAAAGTTCTTGATGGATTTGATAAAGGAAAAACCCAACTCTTACACAAACCTCAAAGGCCTTGAAATAGTAGAAATATCGCTTGATTTGGCGACAATCGAAAAAATATCGGCAGAGCTCCTGCTGTTTCAGACCGGCTACCTCACGGTAAAGGAAGTGCTGAAAACGGGCGATGCGCCTGTTTACCTGCTAGACCTGCCCAACCATGAAGTCAAGGAGGCGTTCGACATGAACATTCTATCTGCGATGACAGAGACCGACGACGTGCAGGCAAGGCAGTCGCAGGCGCAGATAAGCCGGGCCCTGCGGAGTGGCGACCTGCACAAGATGCTCGAATCGCTCCGAGGCCTTTTCGCCTCGATCCCCTACGAGCTCCACGTGGACCGCGAGGCGTACTACCACTCGGTATTCTACGCAGTGATGAACGTTTTAGGGTTTGACATAGACGCGGAGGTGTCCGTGTCCGGGTGCAGGGTGGACGCCGTGCTTGAGCTTGATGACAAAGCCTACGTGATGGAATTCAAGTACGTGAAGTGCGAGCAGGGCGCGGAGCCGGAACTGAAGAAAAAGCTGTTCGAAAAAGCCTTGGGCGAAGGCATGGGGCAGATAAAAAGCAGGGGCTATGCCAAAAAATACAAGGGGAGCGGGAAGAAAGTGCATTTGGCGGCTTTCGCGTTCCTTGGCAGGGACGACATAGAAATGGCGGTTGAAATTCAGTGAATTGAGGGGCGGTTCCTGTGTCTAGCGTGACACAGGAACCGCCCATTTTTTGCGCTATTTCGTGTAGTGTATGAACAAGTCGAGCAGATCAAGCATGTCAATCACGCCGTCCCCGTTCACGTCGCACATGCTGGCAGTGACGCCTTTGCCTCTTGAGTCATTGACCTTCACCAAGGTACCCCAATTCGGCGAGTCATTGTCAAAGCCGCAGTACAGAAGCATGATGCCAAGGTCAAGGGCATCGACCTTGTTGTCCTTGTTCAGGTCGTATTTTGAGAAAACAAGCTGGTCGATGATTGTTACGGCTTCAGCTGTTTCAATCTTAGCGTTGAGCCGGACTACTTGCTCGGTTTCAGTGTCGAGCCCTGTGGCGTCTATGCTTGTCAGCTTCATTGCCGCTTTGCCAAAAGCCCTCGGCGCGAAAATGAATTTTGCTATGTCTTCCGGGTTTTCGGACGTGAAACCGACAGAGCCATCACCTGCCGGGTAGCCCAGTGTGACAGCGCCCCTCCAGACGCTTCCGCCCATAGATTTCCAAGCGATGCCGTCAATCGTTGCGAACCCGTTCAACCCGATTGCACCCATGCCGGCCAGCAGGCTGCCGTCAATCTCAAACTCCACGGCTACAGTCAACGCATTTTCTGCGCCCCGTATTGACAGGGTGTACTCCACGTTTTCGTTTGTGTCGCTCTCCGCATCCACATGGACGCTTGCAAGAAGCGTTTCGAACGGGTCAGGAAACGGTTCCAGCCCCGAAGCAAAGGCCAGCAGCGCGTTGGCGATGATTTGGTAAGCCACTTGGTTTTGAGATCTGTAAGCCACATCGTCGGCAAAATACGCCATTGGGATTTCCACTCCGGTTTCAGGCACGGTGAAAACGCCGGCAGCTGCAAAAACTGCACCCTTGAGCTTCGCCTGCTCTGCCCCGGATTCGGAATACCACCATCCTGCCTGGAAGAAGTCGTCATCAGTGCTTACTGTGGCGATCGGCTTCAAGAATTCCGGAAGGTTTTTGAAATAGTAGCCGCTTGCTGCGTACATCGCATGCTGGTTTTCGAAATTTGCCGTCAAAAAACTGTTGCCCGCATATGTGCCACGGACAAGGGCTTCGCCTCTGGTACTGAAAAACTCCGGTGAAACCCGGTTTCCGGCGCCGAGGATGCCGTTTAGGAACTGCTCGTAGCCACCCGTTGAAATTACCGGTATCCCGGCTGTTTTGATGTGGTTCGCGATATTTGTGTTGTTGTAGTAATAGTCTAGGTAAACATTGGCGTTTTGGTATATGCCAGTGGTGCTGCAGTTGACATAGTCGTCAAATTCCAACAAATCCAGCATGTGTATAGTGTTCAGGCCGTAAGTCGAGCCGTTGACTCCAATCTTTGGCTTAACTATTTGAACGACGTTTTCCGGCAATTCGCTGCCTGCGTCCACCCCTGCTACGTACAGCGAAACTGGACCAAGTATTTTGTTCGGCCTTTCAACTGCCGCATCTTCAAAGTCAGGCCTTTTTACTATGAAATCCCCGGGAACCGCACCGGCAATTCCAGTAAAGCCTGATGCAATGTAGGCCTCTTTACCGTCTTTGAGAACCCTGTTGACGAGCCTGATTGCGTCTGCGTCCTTGTTCTTGACCAGCACGTATGCACCGTCGCCTGGGATGCTCGCGGCTGGTTTTTTATAGCTGCCTTCAATTGCAACAGCACCCGCAAACGCGCCTTCTTCATAGACGGGATAGCAGTCGAAGCCCCTCATATCAGGATAAGCGCATACGATTTTTGAGTACATGTACGGGTAAATCGAAGAATCGTAGCCTTTGTAGAGCATGGATTGGACTACGCTCCTGTTGGCCTGATGCATGTCGATGACGTAGGTGCCGGCAGGGTATGTCATTCCGCCAACCGAAACGGGCTTTTCCGAAACCCCGTATTTTACGTACAGTTCCGGAAGGTTCCTCAAGAATTCCAGCGCAACCCCCGGTCCTTTCTGCATGTCCGGCGTAACCGGTATGACGTAGTATTCCGGGAAAAAGCTCTTGCCGCCTTCTTTTGGCCTGCCAACGATTTCACGTTCGGGCAAGTTGAAAGCGAGCTGATCCCTTATGTCGTCGATCGCCTTGTCGAGGTTGACCAGGGCGTCATTCGCCTCTTTTACGTCGAGGTTCCCTATTCCGCGGATCTTGTTTTCAAGCTTGTCGATATAGAGTTCATCCCTGTTGTCTAGGCAGAATTTCAGGTATCCGAAGGTTCCGGACATGCCTGCGTCGACAGAGTCTTGTGTGGGTGTGGGGAATTCTATGGTTGAGCCAAGGGTTCCGTAGAGCATGGCGAAGGTAGGGGTGTAAATGTTTGAACCCGCATCCCATTGGAAGACCACATCCCTCTTTGGTATCGTGAATTTGCTGTACGGCGCCTTGCCGATCATTGAACGCCCGATTGAATCGGTTATGCCGAGATAGTGTTTGTCAAGCAGGTCGAATTCGTAGCTTGGCTCATAGGGGGGCGTGTAGGCGTCGATCATGAACGTGTCGTACCATCCGTGATAGTCAAGCAGCGCCACCGGATCCCACCTGGCGATGTTCTTTGACGCTGCCCTAGCTTCCGGCTGGTTCATGTAGGAGGCGTCCAAATTCATGTCATAGGTGTATGCGTTTGTCCTGTACATGTTGGCGCGGCCGTCTGGATTGATCGTAAACGTGAACGTTACGATGAACTTGTCAAGCAAATCTTTTACGTTAAGGGTAAGGTCTACGGATTCAGCACCAGGCTTTTCCTGCGTCCATCCCCGTGCGGAATAGCTTGTACCTGTGGGCAGCACACGCTCTGAACTCCCGTCCGCTATCCTAGCGTATTTGACCACGTCTTCGTTGAGCAGCCTGCCTATCATCGTCATGCAGATGTCCGGCCCGGCAACTTCGTTGCCGTGTACGCTGCTGAAGCTGATGGGGATTTTTATGCTGTCTGCCTCAGCACCGCCTGCTTTGATCATGTCCTGCAGCTGCTTTGGGTTTTCGAGCATCATTGGATGCGTGGTATTTTCATATGCGCTGACCGACGCAGCCGAATCGGAAACGACAGCCATCCACAGGTCGCGTCCTTCGACGGTTTTTGTGATGGATTCAAATTTTATGAACCGCCCCTTGCTGCCATAGGTGCCTCCGTTTGGCCCAACAGCTGCCATTACCTCTTTCACATATGCGTCGATTTCTTCCCATGTTTTGAAAGAGTCGTAAAGCGCCAACCGCAGTTCCCTTGATGCCAGCGGTTCAGTGCCGTAAAACGCCTCAAGGCTCCAGTTGCCGACGTAGTTCAGGATTGCCGCAGCAGGGTTGCTCGTCCCCGAGCTGTAGTAGGGCGCGTATGGGCGGTTCCTGAAAGAATCGGCGACAGCGTTGTAGAAATTGTCGAACCTGATGTCGGCAGTTACGATGTATTTGTCGCCGTTTGTCGCCACCGTCAGGTTTGATGCAGTTATTGGCGAACCCGAACCCTGCAGCCGAGTCCATGCACTGAGGTTCCTGCCTCCGTACCTCCATGTGATGCCGGCCGGGTTGAATTCGCCTTCCCCTGCCCCAATGCCAGTATAGGCAGCATTGTCCACTGCAAACTCAACAGTGAACACCCTTGGGTCGGTCAGCGAAGCAGAACGCATTGTTGTGTAGTATTTGCCCGCCTCCTCACCGTTGTCTTTTGCCGGGTCTCCAGGGTATACCGTGGAACTGTAAGCCGAATACTCCTGGTTTCGGTATTTAGACTGCTCCAGGCCTCCATAAAGGACCTCGACTCGCTTGATGGCCATTTCGCTGCCTTCTGCCCGCGCAGCAGCCGGTGCAAGTCCATCAGGCACGGCAAAGGCTATAGCATTTACAGGCAAAACTAGGCACAGCGCCAATGCAGCAGAAATCAATAGTTTGGTATTTTTTCTCATTTTCTCACCTCCATTTTTCCGTGTGTGGTTCAGTTTAAGCGATTACACGTATATTATATGAAGGTTGAGCGTATTTGTCAAAATCAATCTGGGGGGCGGAGGGCAATTTATCTTGAAATGAAAAATAATATCGTATAAAATATAATTGATTCACAATAAGGATGGGTAATATTATGCACTACAAACCAATTGATTCAACAGTTGTTCCCCGGTTTGCGGAAGTGAAGACTTTTATGCGGCTTCCCAATTTGAAAACAACCGAGGGCATCGACTACGCCGTCATCGGCATACCGTTCGACACCGGCACGTCTTACCGGTCAGGGGCAAGGTTTGGGCCATCGGCAATAAGAGAGATATCTTCGCTGATCAAGCCGTACAACATGCCGCAGCGAGCCAATGTGGCAGAACTGCTTTCGGGTGTCGATTACGGGGACGTTCCGGTGATTCCCGGCTACATTGAGGAAACATACGACAAAATTGAAGAAACCCTTTTGCCGCTTATGCAAAAAGGCATTACTCCGGTTTGCATGGGTGGGGACCATTCGGTTACGCTGGGCGAATTGAGGGCTGCCGCAAAAGTGCACGGTCCTGTCGCCTTGGTTCACTTCGATTCGCATTTTGACACCATTGACGCGTATTTCGGTAAAAAATACAATCATGGAACTGTTTTCAGGAGGGCACAGGAAGAAAACCTCGTCGACACGTCGCATTCAATTCAAATCGGGATGAGGGGGACTTTTTATTCCGAAGAAGATCGGTTGGGATCTGAAAAGCTCGGTTTTGAAGTGATAACCGGCTTTGAGATGCTTGATATCGGCATCAATGAGACGATAAAGCGAATTGCCAAACGCACCGGTGCGAAAAAGGCTTTCTGTTCTTTCGACATAGATTTCGTCGACCCGGCTTTCGCCCCCGGAACCGGGACAATCGAAGCAGGTGGGCTTAGCAGCGCAGAGGCTTTGCGCATTGTGAGAAGCTTGACGGGCACGGACTTTGTCGGTTTTGATCTGGTCGAGGTACTGCCTGCCTACGACCCTTCGCAGATAACGTCATTCCTAGCAGCAAATATTATGTTTGAGTTCATTTCTCTTCTGGCAGTTAAAGCGAGGGCAAGTAAGTGAACAGCGATTATGAGCTAAGGCTATACGACAAGGTATTGCTTTCATTCAGCCTGCTGAGAGATTTGGCTGTAGGGTATTCGATTAAAATAAAGGATATCGGGGAGCCTCGAGCACTGTTGCCACTTGATTTGGAAACCACCGACGACGGTGTCTTGAAATGGCTTGAACGCAGAGTGATACCGAAAAACAGGACGTTCGTGGGGGAAATACTCAAAACGCTCGGGTTGCGGACCGGCGACACTAAAGGCATCATCGACGTGTGCAAGGGCTTGTCGCTGAATGACAGCTATTGGGTCGTGCCAGAAGGGTTTTCAGGCAAATACGCGAGCTTCAACCTCTACGAAAACCGCTTTTCAGAGATATTGTCCCTCGTCGCGTATACAGGTGTGACGCAAAGCGACGCGGCGTTCTCGACCTCGCCTGAGCTGACGACTGACGGCATGCTTCCAAAAGCGTGGCGCTTCATAGATGGCGAGGGCATATTCCTCTTCAAAGGCGGCACCAGCGGCTTTGCAAACACAGGCAAGGAGCCGTACAGCGAGTTTTATGCGAGCCAAGTAGCGGAGTCGATGGGCATTGACGCTGTGCGGTACGACTTGGAACACTGGAAAGGCATCCTGGCGTCTAAGTGTAAACTGTTTACTGATGTTGACACCGCTTTCATACCAATAGGCCGCATCGTGAGATCCGGTGGGCTCAGTGCGGTGATGAAGTATTACGACAGTCTCGGAAAAGAATTTTCCAGCGCCATACGCGACATGCTCGTGTTCGATGCGCTTGTCTACAACGAGGACAGGCATTTCGGCAATTTCGGCCTGCTCCGCAACAATCATACAGGAGAGATCGCAGCACCGGCACCGATCTTCGACAACGGCAATTCGTTGTTCAGCTTAGCAATGCCGGACGACTACGCGAACCTTGACGAATACGCCAAAACGCGCACCCCTGTTTATCCCGGAACGACTTTCGAGGGCATCTGCGAGTCGTTCATGACTGCAAGCCAAAACGCGAAAATGCGGAAAATGCTGGGCTTCTCCTTCAAGCGGCATCCAAGGCTGAACCTGCCTGAGGAGCATGTAGCCGCTGTTGAGAGGCACTTACGCAGGCGCGCCTCTCAACTATTGAGGCTTTCGAACTGAGGTCCTCAGTTTTTTATCCGCGCAACAATAAACAGGCAGATGCCTTCTTCGCCTCCGCCTTTGATAACATAGGTGGCTTGAGCGTTGCCTTTTTCATGGACCACGAATTCCATTTCGTTTGCTGTTAAGTATTTCTTACGAATGTCCTCCGGTAATTTCATTGTTTCGTCGTTTTTAAAACCTTCATCCACCAGCACGTTAAACAGCTTGTCTGCAAACACGTAGGGGTCTTCGTCTCCTGCGTCCCTACGGTCGAGTTTGTATATGACCAAGTCTGGGGTATCGACAAACAAAGTGACCTTTGACGTGTCCATTCCAAGATCTGAAAAAGCATATGGGACAGTCGGAAAGCTCGCTAAGTACCCGCTTTCGGGAACATATCCCTTGCTTGTGTCAATAACGATAGTATTCTTGCTGCCGTCCCAGTCCACGCCGAAATTGAACGTACCGCCAACGTCGCGGAGCTTGAAGTAATTGTTGTTCTCTATGTTGTATGCGGTAAACGACACTTCAGTGCCGTCAAGAAGTATTTTGGAATTTGTCGGAGTGGCGGATTTGTTGCCTTGCCCTTTTGACTGCAATTCGCCGCCGACCGCCGTATAGGCCTTGCCGCTTGTAAGCGAAATCGAATTGCGGGCGCCGTCCCATCCAACCTCAAACTGTTTCTCTGTGCCAGACAGTATATACGCCAAGTCGCGGAGTTTGAAATAGTTGTTGCCGTTTATGTTGTACGCGTCAAAACTGACATTGGTGCCGTTGACAAGCACTGTGGAAGTGGTGGGCTTGGCTGTCTGCTCTGCTGAAGGGGTGGGGGTCGGCGTCGGAGCCGGAGCCGGAGCTGGAGTCGGAGTCGGATCAGGGGTCGGGGTGGGTGTCGGTGCTGGGGTGGGTGCCTCCGGTGGCGCCTTGCCTTCTTTTACCTCAATATAGCCCAAATATGTGCTGCCCCTTTGGTCATACGACATAACATAGTACCCTTTTTGCAGCGTTGTGCCATTTTTCAGGTCGATCTTCTCCTCATAGTCTGTGTATTCCCAAATCAAGCCAAGCGTACTATCTGCCTCGCCAACTTTGCGCTCAGAGCGCACCTTGAATTCAGCGGGGGTGATGTGCAGCGGGTGAATAGAGATGCCAGGGTTGATCTCGGCGTTTTTGTCTTCCCTTGCCTTTTCTGCTTTTATTCCTTTGTATGTAATAACGCACGGCGCTTGGGCTACTATTGTTTCTGCACGTGCGGTTTGTTCAATGAACCCCTTTCCTTGCGCCCCTTGCGCACCGGTATAGCTGAGTGAGTAATTTGCTGACTCCAGCACATTCGTAAATTCGTATGATACTATTACGTCGTAAAGCAGTCCATTGCTGCCCCAGTCTGTTAAATTCAAGTCCACTGTGATCGTTTTGGGCTCGGCTTTTGCCCATGCCATGCTAAAACTGCCAAAAACCAACAATGCTGTCAAAACTAAAATCAAAAACTTGTTCTTCATTTTAACACCTCCTACATAAAACCATCATCACTATCGAGCCTTCTTTTTTGCCTATTTACAGGATAACACAAACCTCCCTGCCTGTCACTCGGTTTTGGACAGGCTGGCTGCCATTTTTTGCTTGTTGTGGAATAGGTGTTGAATATTTTGGGGAAACATGATAAGATTAGTTCAGTTTTAGTTCGAACTCCCAAATAGAAAGGATGAGAAGAAAATGAGCATAATGAGAACCTGCAAGACGCTGCCGATTGTCTTAGCAATCGCACTGCTTCTGACGCTGCTGCCAAGCATGGCTTTGACATCATATGGGCAGGATGCCGTTGCACTGGCCGGCTCCGGCAGCGATGAGGACATTCTGTACGTGAGCATAGAAAGAACAGGCAGCTATTACTACGTGTACATAAGAAACGCAACGGCCATCACAGCGATCGACCTTGGAATCTACAAGCCCACCGGGGAGTACATGATCGAACCTATGAACGGGTTCAAGGACGGCTACGACAATGACTACGAGAACAACCAATTGATGTACCAAGCCGGCACAGGCATAGGCTTTACGTCGCTCAACAAGGTTATGGTCGGCGAATTCAATTTTGAGGACAGCGTGATCCCAAAGCTCGGGTACGTAGCTGCCACAGGAATTAGGGGCGGCCTCTCCGTTCGCGTAGAAGCGGCGATTGACGGCGGCGGCATGAACCCCGGGGACTTCCAGGCAGTGGACAGAATTGAATCCGGGCCCTCCAAAGCCGTGCTGGGCATTCCTTTGACCCTCAGCGGGGTGCCTGTCCCAATGTACGCAAACAACCAAACCATCGCCTGGAGCGTCAAGAGTGCCGGGGGCACAGGCGCCACCATAACGGGCGGTGTGCTTCACACTACGGGGAGCGGCACTGCGGTGGTCACTGCCACCATAGCAAACGGCAAAGGCGCGGGGGTCAACTATGTGCAGGACTTCAACGTAGCCGTGAGTCATACTGCCGTTACTAGCATTTCGCAGTACACTAACTATACGACAGCGTACGAACACCTTGAACTTACCGGCACAGTCCTTCCGACAAACGCGACGTTTCAAGACATCGTCTGGAGCATGAAAGACCAAGGGGAAACAGACGCCACCATAACGGGCGGCGTGCTATACGCCACAAAGCCAGGAATTGTGGTGGTCACAGCCACTGTCGTAAACGGGCTAGCCATGGGGACCGATTTCACGCAGAACCTCAGCGTAGCCATTGACGTTATTCCCGCAACTGACATAACAGGCATACCGACGTCCGTCACCGTAGAGGGACCTTGCCCCTTCGTCGGCGTCGTGCATCCGGAACAAGCGTCGAAAAAGGACATCGTTTGGAGCGTCGTTAACGCCGGCGGCACCGGTGCTTACTTCGTTGGCAACACTCTCCACACCACAAGCCCGGGGACGGCGACGGTAAGGGCGACAATCACTAACGGCAACAGTTTGCTGCCCCCCAACTACGACTTCGCAACAACGTTCACCATAACCGTCGGCACTTGGCGTTACGGTGATTTGGACGGCAATGGGCGCGTCGCTCCGATGGATGCAACGCTGCTGTCCCGCTATTTGGCCGGCTGGCCGGGTATTGTGATAAACGAAGCCGCCGCCGACGTGGACTGCGACGGCGAGGTAACGATTTACGACTTGGCGATACTGCAAAGGCACATCGCTGGCTGGCCCGGCTATGAAACGCTTCCGTAAGAGGAAAATAGCTCAGGAAGGGGTAGTATTATATGAGCGAGATTGACATTACAAATGAATGGCTGCCCCTTCGTCATCCTTTCGCGGCTTTTTGATCCGCTATAATTCTTTCGATTTCGGCAAGTACGCCCTCGCTTCCTGTCAAATGATACTGCTCATATCCGATGTCGAGAAAATGCAAAATGTTGTATTCTTTATCTGCTTCTATGGACTGTTCTGGTGCGAGGTTGTGCCGCCGCATATAGAGGTGGGCAATCTCAACTTGCAGGTACAATTCACTGTTAATGCCTGTCATCGCTTATACCTCCAACCATCTATCCCAGTCACCGTTTTGCTCTGCGTCAATCATATCCAATACATAGGTCGGGCTTTCCAGAATCCTCCTGTCTATAAACTCAAGAAAGCTGCCTGACCATTTGCAAATATTTGTCTGATTCGTTAAACTGTAAAGTTTCAAAGCCTTGTTTTTTGTAAAATGAAACTATTTCTTTGATATCCAGACATTCTAACATCACAAACCTGCCGCCAACAATTTTTTGAACCTTAAAAACTGTCTCCAAACACATATCAAAAAGCTTTCCTCCGTCAATTTCCCTTGCTAAAACAGTATCTTTCCCAAATTGACCAATAAGCGTTATACCGACGGCTTTAACCTCTTTGGAAAAACCGTCGATGCTCTTTATCGTTTTTTTTGAAACACTTGAGTTAAAACGCAAAGCTTTAAGAGAAAGTGTAAAATACCCCAAAAGAGAGTTGTTTATATCATCAATAATAAGATATGTTCGACTTTTATTACGTCGCTCAAAGTCAATCGCCTTATTTTTCAGGAATGTTTCGACATCCATGTCCTTGCATCTAAACTGAGAAATAGCAATAAGAATGGTTTTAAATAACTCCCGATCAATTATTTCTTGGAAGGGGACAACCATTCTTGGAGTTTCCTTTCATTTTCTTCCCAAAAATGCACGTCCAGTTCAGGACGTGGCGGCGCACCCTCACTCTCTATTAAATATGGTACGCTAAAAATCAAAAAATGTCAATTTGCATTTTATGTTGATTCCACACCTGAAACATGATAGTATCAGTTAAGATTTAACTCACCTAAATTTTACTTAAAAGGAGGGAACGAAATGAAAAAGATTTTATGTTGGATAGTTGTATTTGGCTTGTTTTTTTCGCTGGGCGTCAATGTTTATGCGAAAGACGGCTTGAGTTTTCAGTACTATGAGGCTGCTGCCCGAATTGACGGCGAGATGGCAATCAAAACGGTTGAGGTCCTGTATGGCGGCCTAGAACAATCCAGTTACCGCACCCAAGAATATTCAGCCTACACGGCCACCGTATACAAGGGGGACCATGCAACATTGGCTGTCAATGGTGAAGACGCTTCAAAGTATTACACAACTTCGCGCGTTGCGTCAATGACCGACCCAAGGGTGTTTACAGTGGAATTCAACGTCGACAAAGGCGATTTTGTTGGCGTAGGCGAAGGGTCGGGCGAGTTCAACCCGAAGAACATAGCTTGGATGTACGGGGGCAAAAGCCTGAGCGCATGGGCAAGAGTGTCGGGCGGCACCGGTTCACCGCTGTCCGCTGAGGCTACTGCTGTTTTGGACGGCGACAAAATTATCGTGACCGCAAAGGTCAGGTTCGACAACTTCTACAGCGAGCTTGTCCCCAGCACCTCAAACAACAGAAACCTTCCTTACCGGCCGTATTACGGAGTTGTAACTCCGAACAGGGCGGCAGGCGATGCGATTATCGCCAACACGGGCAGTTGGGAGCTGGAGGCTGTTTACGGCGCAGCAAGCCTTGCAAAAACCGAAATACGGATGGCGCAGTACGACGCTTTCAAGACCACGGACGAAGTCGACGCATACGCTAGGAGCGTAATTGGCGTTATCGGAGCAGACGGTGGCGTGTTTGGCAGCAAAGGGAGGTTCTTGAGGTTCGAATCAATTGGAAAAACATATCTGGGGCGTGACTTGTGGATGGCTGTGGTCTCAAATTCCGAGGCGTCCATTAACGAATACGAGACGGTTACTCGCCCGTTGATGCTTGAAAACCCGCAAAAGCTCATCGACATGATCAAAAACAAAGAGCCTGGGTACGACAAACTAAAGGTGCCGCTCAGCTTCAGCAGCATGCACGGCGAAGAGATTTTGGGGTCGGACATCTGTATGACGATGATCGACAAAATGTTGAACGAAGACGTAGTCAAATTTACAAAGATTAAGACGGAGGACACGCAAAGGCGGCTTCCTACAAACACCGGATACAGCGGCCGCGGTTGGACAGAGGAAAAGGCCGGCGCAGGTTATGACGACATTACGTTTGTCGTGGACGAATTCCTCGACCAGTTCATCATGACGTTCCTCTTTACCGCCAACCCTGACGGGCGCGCACAGGTCAACAGGTCACCGGGGTACAACTACGACCCGAATGTTGACGTTTCGTTCATGGCTTCATCAGAAAACAGAGCAAACGCCAGAAACATAGCGAGATGGGACCCGTTGATACAGATAGACTACCACGGCTACTACGATACGTTCATCATCGACGGTTACACGCCGCCCTACGCGCCAAGCCTCGAGTACGACCTGATCGACAAGTATTGGGTACGGGCAATCAATTCCCTTGGGCATTCAATGATCGGCAAGGCTCCATACAACAAGTTCAGCAACATGAAGAACGACTGCATCTTTGAATGGGACTGCGGCGCGAATTTCTATACTGCGACCTTTGCGATGCTCTACGGCGCACTTGGCACGACCTTGGAATTCCCCCATGCCACGCAGGATTCCGTTGACGCCGGCATGTCGGGGACGTTTGGCTACATGAAATTTTGCATGGACAACAGAGACGAAATGTACCTTGATAAGCTTGAAAACAAAAGGCGCGGAGTGGAAAACATCGACGCAGAATCAGCCAACAACGCATTTGTGAACATCAACAAGGAAATCGACGACATAAAGGATCAGCTGAGCTTTGGCGCAACCTTGCCGGAACGGGTTGTCATAGGCAGGCCGTCTGCCGGCGAAGGCAAGAGCTTTTTCCCTGAATACTACGTGATACCCATTGACCCTGACATGCAGAAAGGGCCTGGGGTGGCTCTGGAGTTTTTGAAAATGGTTTCGGATTTGAAGGTAAAAGTCGGCGCGACAACAGAACCCGTCACCGTCGATGGCGTAAATTACCCGGCAGGAACTTATGTGATCGACATGCGCCATGGGAACAGGGGAGTCGCGCATTCCTTGATTTACGAGGGGTACGACGCTTCAATCTATCCAGTCATGTACTCAAGGCTCGTGTGCGCATATCCAGACCTTAGAGGGTTTGACTGCCATGCAGTATACGAAGCAGGGGCGTTTTCCGGTGTTGTCAATGACCTTAGCGGAAGTCTTGCCAAGCTGGAAAGCAGCATACCGGGTGCGGACGCATATGTAATGGTCAAAAACAAGGACCTTGACGCGATAAGGCTCATCAACAGGATTCTGAACGGAGACGGCGAAGCCTACATTGTCAACGGGTACATAGGCATGCTCGGCGCAGTGCCAGGCGACTTTATCGTCAAGCGACAGGATTTTGTCAGTGCCGTAAACGAAGGCGAAAACAAAGCAGCCGGCCCGATTGCGCTTTATGTAAACGGTGCCGATGCAGGGAACACCCTGCCGGATAACGTTGTCAAAGCGGTCAAGCCAAGAATAGGGCTTGCGGGGGGCACCGGCCAGCAGCCGGCTCACATGCTGGGTTTGATGGAATTTGAAGATTACGTCATGTGTGGGACAAACAGCGCCTACCCCGATGCCAACGTGTATTTGAATTTCAACGCCAGCAACACCGCAATGGCAAACCATATAATGGCTGAAGGCATACCGGTCGTTGTTCAAAGAGGTGCCACGTTCCTGAACAGCATCCTTGACAGCGGCAACAGGATCACGTTTGCGAGCTTCAGCGGCGGGGAGGCTCTTGCGTTGGGCTCATATGCAGCAGACAGTTATTTGACAGCCAACCATGAAAACATCAATTCGATGTACATATCAAGCGGCAGCTTTTTGAGGGAGCTTCCCGGATTCATGAAGCCTCTTGCCACTGTTAGCACAGAGGACGGCTTCTTCAGGGCCGGCTACTGGTATTCAGCCAGCGGCACTGCAGCGGCTCAGGCAAACCTAAAAGGTTCCCATTTCGCAGCTGCGGGGGTTTACACCATGCCTAGCACGGGCAAGGCAATCCCGATGGCGGTTTTCACAGACAATATTCCAAGCAACATCCAAAACCACGTAGCTTATCACATAGCAGGAAACGCGCTTTTGAATTTCGCATCCGGCAACGAAGTGTTTTTTGACCCGTCAGCTGTGAGCAAAGTTGAAGCAGCCCTAAGCGTTGACGCTGTCACGGGCATAGAAGGCGACGCTGAATTCACCTTGGGGGTTTACGGTGCAACAGACATGCTGGCAGCCGAGCTGGAGTTTGAGATTGACGGCGGGTTGCTTTCTGCAAAGGGAATCGTTGGGTTAAACGGGTTTGAGCCGATGAACGACGTTTTTTGGAGGTACGCCGGCGGCAACAAATGGGTTGGCGAAGTGACGCTTGCATATAAGGCCGGCGACGACACTGGGTTCGCCACGCCTGCAAACACGACGGTTGACATTGCCAAGTTTGTCTTCGGAACGAACGCTGAAGGGGACGCAACTATGAAACTGACAGGCTTCAGGGTCGTCGGCCTTGACGGCGGAACGACAGAGTACATTGATTCGATGATCGTGCTTCCTGAAGCGACGACCAGCATTGAACAAACCGTGTTCTCAAAATACGACCTGAACAGGGACAACAAAGTCGATGCCCTTGACCTTGGTATCATGCTTTTGTACTGCGGCTTTGACAGTGACGATCCTAGGTGGGATGTGTTCGTCAAAGTGAATGATTCCAGAGGCAAAGGCGTCACCGCCAAGATGTGCGACGTGAACGGTGACGGAATGATCGACATGCTGGATTTGCTGGATTTGTTCATTCACTACACGAAATAGAGCGATCAGTGGGAATTTGCGGTGCAAGCTCCCACTGGCGAGCGCAAAAGAGCCGGGTCAGCCTCATCCCGAGGCTGGCCCGGCTTTCGTTTGCAGCTAGGGCGCCGGCTGGTACGGCAGCGTTTCGTAGCCGGGCCAGCCGGCTATGTGCCTTTGCAGAATTGTCAGGTCGGTTGGTGTGATCAAGCCGTCGCAGTCCACGTCGGCGGCGGCTTCGTTTATCACAATACCCGGCCAGCCGGCCAAATAGCGGGACAGCAGCGTTGCATCCATCGCGGCGACGCGCCCGTTGCTGTCCACGTCGCCGTACAGCAACGGGTTCATCAGGGCGTCCATGTAGTCCAGCGCCGCCAGCGCGTCTAGCCTGCCGTTCGTTGATACTTTGCCCATCAAGCCAGGCGTCACAGCTGCGGAATTCAAAATAGCCTCTTTGATCTGGGCTGTGGTAGCACTGGGGAAACACCCTTTAAGCAGAGCTGCGACCCCCGTTACGTGGGGCGCCGCCATTGAAGTGCCGCATTTAGAGACGTATGCGTCGTCTCCGTCATCGTATGTCGATACAGTTGAAACGATGTCCATGCCCGGTGCTGCGATATGGACGGAAACCGCGCCGTAGTTCGATGCCCACCAGCATTCTTGGTCAACAACCAGGTCGTTGCCGCTGTCGATCGCTGCCACGGATATGATGTTTGAAAGACCATATGACGCAGGAAACATTGGGTACAAATCGTTGTCAATGCCAACCCCGAAAGTGCCGTTTCCCGCTGCGCAAACCACCAGCCCCGGATAATTCTCTATAGCTGCGTAAATGGCGGAATTTGGCACATAGTCTCCGAAACTCATGTTAATCACATCAATGCCGTCGCCGTCTGCGTAATCTACAGCATCGACAATTGCGTAATCGTAGAAAACTGGCCCGTTGTCAGAGTCGAACGCGACCTTGTAGGGAACCAGCTCCACTTGGTGCGCCACACCGCTGATGCCTATACCGTTGTTTCCGACTGCACCGACAATTCCCGCCACGTGCGAGCCATGGCCGAAGAAATAATCGACAGTGCCGTAATAAGTGTCGTCCAAGTCGGGGAAATAAAGCCCTTCAGCAAGGTTGACATCCAAGTCTCCATGGGGCGAGATGCCCGTGTCAGCGATTGCAACCCTGACATTTGCCGCATTTGCGCCGTATTTTGCCCACGCGGCGCCTGCATTGATGTTCACTAGGTTCCACTGGGGTTCGGGGTCGTTTGTCCCGATGGCTACGTCTAAAACATATCTTCGAAAACTTGGTTCCGCGTTGCGGACGAAGTCCTTCTTCATCAAATTGTTGATTGCGGTAATAACATTAGCCTCACTGGGATTTTCAAGGGTAATCCCCAGAATCCTGTTGAATTTGCTGAAATCATAGCCTTCAATAGTTTTTCGCCTCTCCAAGGAGCGCGCTGTTAGGTCCCTGATTTCGCAAAACCCCATTCCTTCGAACAAGGTCCCCAATGTCTCCATGTCTAAAAGATTGCAACTTCTTTCGAGGACAACCAGAACTTTTTCGGGCGAAAAGGCGCCTTCCGGCGGGTTTTGCGAGCCAAACAGATAGGTGCTTGACCAAAGCAATCTGGCTTCAGACACGAAACTCAGCATGCCGACTCTCGCCACAGCGTCAATCACGCTGCTTACGCCCTGCTCTTCGGTGAAAAGAATCAGCAATCGCTGAAAATCTTTGGGCAGATCGGGATCTTTAATAAGTTTTCCATTCCGATCGGTGATGCTGCGAATCCCCATGCCGTCAAACATAAGCCTAATGTCACCTATGTCCAACAAACTGTACTCCTGCGTGAGGAAAACCTCAAAACTTACGGGGTTAATTCGCGGCACATACCCTTCAGGGGGAGGGTAGAACCACCATGGCATTCCCGAACTGCTGAACGAACTCAGCGGAAACATGCTGATGAGCAGGCATGCGACCAGCACCGTTATTAACAGTTTTGCCCGTCTTGATTTTAACCGCTGAGTTTTGTTGGCGTTGTTTGTCTTCATTGTATCGAAACCTCCTCTCCTGTTTCGTCATAGGCACAGCTTATGCTGACAGTATAGCAAAATGATGGGGAAATTGCAAACGAAAATAGAGTGCCGTATTGACACCCTCGTTTTATGGTAAGTTGACAAGTTAAATGCAACCGGGGTTGGCAGTGTGAGTTGCATTTAATCATGCAAACTTTCAGGAACTGGGCTGTTGCATTTAATCATGCAAACAACAGTTGCCGTCTTTTGCTCCCCCGAGGGGGAGCCGTTGCGTT
>WRJK01000026.1 GCA_009782285.1 Clostridiales bacterium | reverse complement strand
CCTCGGAGCTTGTTAAAATTTCAATGATCCTGCTCAGCGCGATGTACATATCCAGGAACAGGGACTCGCTGCTGAAATTCAGGGGCGTCGCGTTGTCGTTTCTGTATTCGGCGCCCTTTATCGTCATTGTCCTCCTTGAAGACCTCGGGAGCGCCGTCGTCATGGGGTTTGCATGGGTGGTCATGGTCTTTTTCGCCGGCATAGGCTACAAGCTGTTCGCGAAGCTGTCGGTTGCCGTGGCTTTTGCCTTGCCGATCGTATACCGCTTCCTCAGCGGGAGCCAAAAGGACCGGATCGACGCTTTCCTAAACCCCGACAACCTGCTGCTGCCCGGGAACTGGCAGGTGTGGCAGTCAAAAGTTGCCATAGGCTCAGGCGGGCTGTTTGGAAAAGGCCTCTTTATGGGAACCCAAAAGGAGCTGGAATTTCTGCCGGTGCAGAAATCGGACTTTATATTCTCCGTCATAGCTGAAGAACTGGGGCTTCTTGGAGGTTCGTTCCTAATACTCCTTTACACTGTGTTCCTTTGCAGGATCCTCAAGATCGCCTTCAACGCGAAGGACCTTTACGGTGCGCTCATCTCGATGGGCTTTATTGGGATGTTCATGTTCCAAATCTTTGAGAACATAGCGATGACCATGGGCTTGATGCCAGTCACAGGGGTCACCCTGCCGTTCATAAGCTACGGCGGCTCCTCGATACTGTCATGCATGGTATCCGTCGGCCTGGTCCTGAACATAGGCATACGCAACAAGATAATAAATTTCTCTTGAAGCGCCGGGAATTTGGGACGCAGGCTTACCTTGCAATCCTGTCGACTATCTTGTTGAAGTTCTCTTCAATGTACGTCCCTTTTTTGAAAACAACAGGGAAACCGTTGTTGGCAGCGATGTGGATGTTGTCGTCGTACTGAATTATCCCAGCCATTTCCGGCCTCAGCTTGCGCGATATTTCATTGATTCCTGGGATGAGGCCAGTGGCAATGATATCGCCCCTAACTTTGTTCAGCACGTATTTTACGTCTTCAAGGCCTTTTTCTTTCAAAGCGGCGTCCAGTATGTCCGCATTCCTTATGGCAGCGTATTCAGGCACCGTCACGATGACTGCGCTGTCCGCGCCCTCTGCCGCCATCAGCACGGTTTCACTGATGCCCGATGGCGCATCCACCAGGACATACTCGAAATTCCTTTTCAGTTTTTTGTAGAGGACTTTCATGTGGAGCGGGGTTATGTCCGCGCTTTTGTTGTTCGGCGGCGACGCGATCAGGTACAGCCCGTCAAACCGCTTGTCCCTTACAAGCGCCTGCTTGATGCGGCACAGCCCAGTCAGCACGTCAACCAAGTCGTAAACCACCTTGTCTTCAAGGCCTAGGCAGAGGTCCAGGTTCCTCAAGCCCATGTCTACGTCGATCAAGGCGACCTTGTGCCCCCTCTGCGCGAGGCAGGCTCCTGCGTTGGCGGTGAACACAGTTTTGCCCGTCCCTCCCTTGCCTGATGCTATGATGATCACTTTTCCCATTCTAAATCCCTTCTCCCTTTGCCGCTCAATCTGCCTCTGAATTCAAACTCATGTCCTCGTACGCCTTGTCCAGCTGAAGGTACTTTCCGATTACCTCCCTTGCCACCGGCGCTGCGTTGATCGACGTGTCCCCTTGGAACAAAAGCACTGCAACGGCTATTTTGGGGTCGTCGGCAGGCGCCATCGCAAGCACCCACGCGAAAGGCTTGTATTTTTCCTTGTACTCATCCATTTTATCGTAAGTCACCCTTCCATCGGAAAGGTTCATCACTGCCTGCCTGACGGCAGTGTTTTTTGATTTCCAGGTCTCGGGGAACTCGCTGAGCAGCCTAGCCATCTCAGCCTCGACGTCTTCCCATTTGAGCGACGGCGCAATCCTGCGAAGGTTTGCCTGCATGTAAGCCACCTCGTCAGGCGGGTGTATCCTGCCTTCACGCTGGGCGGTTCCCGTCTTTGCCGCCACTTGGACAGGGAATCGGCCGAATATGCTGTTGAGCGTACCCCCTGGGCCAGCGACCATCTTCATGCCACGCATGATCTCGTCGAAGCCCAAGTCGTTGTTTATGTCGACTTTTTCGCCTTGCGACTTTTCGATTATCTCCCCCTCTATTGCGCTGATCAAGCTTACATTGTTGTGTACGCCGCCGTTGCCCAGCGTCGCCAAGTAATTAGCCATCTGCAGCGGGGTGTACGCGTTCTCGCCTTGGCCTATCGAAAT
This sequence comes from Clostridiales bacterium, assembly GCA_009782285.1. Lineage (GTDB taxonomy): Bacteria > Bacillota > Clostridia > Peptostreptococcales > Anaerovoracaceae > WRJK01. Next base: position 28,774 of record WRJK01000026.1, on the reverse strand, counting down.
GTTCAGTTCGTCCCCAAGCGTCCACTTCGCGAAATTGAAATAATCGAATTTGCACAGCTCCGCAACCGTAACGATCATTTCATCCTTGACGCCGGCATCAGCCATGCGCCTTATAACCTCGTTCCTTGAGGGGTTTTCCTCTGTCCAGCTCACGATTTCATCAATGTGCTGCCTGAGCTGGCTGCTGTCCGCCAAGACTTCCGGTTTGAAATACCTCTCTGCTCGCACGTTCAGGATGTTTGCGAGCGAAGCCTTCGTCCGCCTCAGCTTGGTTTCAGAGTCAGGTATCGAAACAGGGGCTTCCTCGATTTCAATCCCGGTGGGGACGCCGAGGCCGTACTGCTTGGCATAGCTCATTATCTTGTCGATATTTATGGGCTCCCTGTACCCCAGCGAGCGCTCGCCCCTGGCGAAATCCCTGCCTGTAGCTATGTCGAAGAAGTAGTAGTTGCAAGACACCCTGAGCGCCTCCGCTAGGTTTATGCTCCCGTGAGACCCTCCAGACGTGTTCCACAGGAGGCAGCCGAAGGTCTTTTTCGCAATCATGACGCGCCCGCCGTCATGAAGCCTCATTTTCGGGTCAAGCCCGCAAGACAGTGCTGCCGATGCTGTGACCATCTTGAACGCGGAGCCCGGCTGCACCGCCGATTTTGCCGCTACGTTGTAAAGCGGCACCGGCGAAATGGGGTCTCTGGGGTTTTTGCTCTGAAGCGCATCCCATGCCTCTTTGCTTATCCCGCCGGTGAACTCGTTCGGATCGAAATCGGGGTTGCTGGCCATTGCAAGCACGTCGCCCGTTTTAACCTCGATTGCGACGACTGCCCCCACGTTCGCGTGGGTAGACGGCTTCGAGTATTTGTAGTTCCCGTAATCGCTCTCGAAGATGCCGCCCTTCTGCAGCTTTTCAAGTGCTTGGGCAAGGGCTTCCTCTGCTGTCTTCTGCAGCTCAATGTCGACGGTGAGGTATATGTCGCGCCCCTTTGCAGGCGCTTTCTCATCGATCACCTTCACCAGCTCGCCTTTCACGTTAACCTGTACGTATTTGACGCCAACATTGCCTTTTAATAGCGATTCCATTGAATTTTCAATGCCGTCCAGCCCTACAAGGTCATTTGCGCTGTACCTGTCGTCGTCCTTGTATTTGTGCATGTCCTGCTCGGAGATGTGGCCCATATAGCCTATTATGTGCGACGCGGAGTTGCCGTTTGGGTAGGTCCTCCTGCTTTCCGACACTATCTCGACCCCGGGAAGGTCCCTGCTCATCTCCTCTATCTGGACAATGGTCGCTTGGGACAGGTTGCTTGCGATGGTTGCAGGGATATACTGCCTGAAACCCATTGCTGACACTTCGTTCCGCACCACGATTACCTTTCTCGCTTCCTCGTTCGAGATGCCGCTTCGAATAATTTCCCTCTCACCGTTTTTCCCCCTAACCGTCTTGTCGATCTTGAAAAACGCCCGCAACGCCAAAAACGCCTCTTCGGCAGTAAGGTCGGTCTTTAAATAATACCTGCCAAGGAACATGTCTTTGTCCAAATCCTTTGAGAACACCATGTTTTTGACAGAAATCGGCGGGTAGACGTTGTACCTGCCTTGGAGCTCGGCTTGGGCTTCAAACTTGTCGAACCTTTCAGGCACGTCGTACATCTCCCTTAGTTTGTCGAACGCCTGCTCTGCCGTGTAGTCAAGGGGCATGTCCATGCTCTCGAGCCACTCTTCTATCGACTTCTGGTAAGTGTAGACGAATTTCCCGTCTTCTATCAGAATCGGAAGGTTGTCGTAATAGCTGTCGCCGTTGCTTTCCATGATCTTAATGAGCTTGGCGGAGATTTCGTTCGCCTCTTCGTCCGTATAATCATAGGCGCCGAATTTCAGCGAAAAAATCTGCACGTTCCCTGCCAGGACCCTCCCGTACCTGTCGTAAATCTCGCCCCTCGGCGCCGGCATGAAAACGCTCTTTATGCTGAGGTTCGTGGCTTCCACGGCCCAACTGTCGGTCTGTATCACGGTCAGCACGAACAGCCTGATGAAAAGCACTGTCATCAGGACAAACATGATTACCGCTATTTGCTGAAACCTGTATTTAAACGTATTCATTTGTAGTACCTGTCATTGTGGTGCCTTATCACCTTTTTGATCATCAAACTGTACAGCCCTGTCACCACCGCCGTGTTGTAGAGCGCGTAAAACGGCAGGTTTCTCATCGCATAAACAAAACCGTAGCTGCTTCCCAGCATCGCCATGATGCTCCAATACATCAGGGAATGCAATGCGGTAGCTCCGACTGAGACTATTATCACCGAAAAAACCGATTCTTTGTTCATCACAAAATTCACAAGCATGATTGCCAGTGAAATAACCAAGTACGCCAACGCGGCGATCCCCACGTATTCCGAAAAGCAGATGTCGTACAGCAGCCCGAAAGCAACGCCCAGCACAATCCCGTAGTTGTTCTCGTCGTACAAAAATGAGAACACCACCACGAGGCACAGGATCAGGTTCGGTACGGCTCCGAATATGCTAATAATGTTCGTCAGCGTGGTCTGCAGAACAAGCGCCGCCACAAACATGCACACCGCATATCTGTATTTCATAAAACTACCGCCACCTTGCGCAAGTTCTTAAACTTTACGGAGGGCTCTATGGCAATTGTTTTTAGCTGCGTGTCCATGTTGTAGTTGATGGACGTTATTTTCCCGATCTCAATCCCTTTCGGGTACATAGGGTCCATTCCCATTCCAGACGTAACAAGCACGTCACCCTCAATGATCCCAGCTTGGTTGTCAAGCATGAAGCCTGCCAGCCCCCCGCTGCCGTCGCCCTGCAAAATGCCGACCATGTCCGGGTCCCTGAGAACTATGAAGCTCACCTTGTTCGTTTCGTCAATGATTGAAATCACTTTCGCCCAATCGCTTCCTGCCTCCATTACGGTGCCGATGAGTCCGCTTCCGTTGACGACGACTGCATTTTTGTAAATCCCGTCGTCAGCCCCCCTGTCAATCGTAAAAATATTGAACCAGTTCGTGCCGTCAAGCGATATCACGTTGGCTGCTACCATGTTGTAGTCGTAGGCTGTGCCGTCGAAGTTGAAAGCGCCGGCCAGTTCCCTAAGTTCCTGAAGGTCCCTCTCCGTAAGCCTGATCTTTGTTATTTCCTGCTTTAGCCTTGCATTCTCTTCTTTCAGCTCGTCGTTTTCGGCGACAGTGTCCCTGAACTTGAATATCCCGTTTTTAACTGCATATGACGCCGAAGCAATCGGCTTTTGCACAAGAGTCGTCACATTCCCGATCTGCCTGCCCACGAAGCCGGTGCTGCCCCCCGTCAAATAAGAAAGCACTATAACTATGCAAAGAGCCAATACGGTGCAGGCCACGCCTGTTAAAAATTTGTGCTCCTTCATCCATTTCATGAAACTACCTGTTTTTTCTCATCCTGACGTACCGTTTCAGTTTTTCCATGTTTGCCAAGCTTTTGCCGGTTCCCAGCGCTACCGCTTCAAAAGCGTTTTCCGCAACTCTCACATGCATGCCAGTCCTCATTTCAATCAACTTGTCAAGGTTTGAAATCAGCCCTCCTCCGCCGGATAGGACGAGCCCGTTCATAACAATGTCTGCGGCGAGCTCGGGGGGCGCGTTTTCCAACGTGGCCTTAATCCCCTCAATGACAATTTCTATTGGCTCCTCAAGGGCGTCCTGCAAGTCGCGGCTCCTGACGCTTACCGTCTTGGGGAGGCCGGTGACGGCGTCCCTGCCCCTGGCGTCCATAGTCCTCACGACTTCAAAACCCTTGTCGTCCACGTCGACGATGGCGCAGCCTATGTTCACTTTAAGCTCTTCTGCCGTTTTGTTGCCGATTAGCAAGTTGTACTTCCGCCTCATGTACTGAATTATCGCTTCGTCGAATTTGTCCCCGGCGTGCCTGAGCGAAGTGCTCGTCACAATCCCTCCAAGGGCGATGATGGCGATGTCCGACGTGCCGCCGCCTATGTCCGCTATCATGCAGCCCATAGGGTCGTCAACGGCAAGGTCGGCGCCGATTGCCGCAGCCATGGGCTCTTCCATCACGAAGACGTCCTTGCCGCCCATCTGGCGCACCACTTCTTCAACTGCCCTCTTCTCGACTTCGGTGACGCCGCTTGGCACTCCGACCACGACCCTGAGCTTTGACCTTGCCCTGTCTGCCAAGGCTTTGCAGATAAAATCCCTGAGCATTTCAGCTGTCATGTCGAAATCCGATATGACCCCGTCTTGTAGGGGCCTGACAACCTTGATGCTTTCCGGTGCCTTCCCGACCATTTCCTTTGCCCTAATTCCTGTCGCTATGAGCTTTCCGCTGCCGGATTCGACGGCAATTACCGACGGTTCGTTTACGACTATGCCTTTCCCCGTCAGGTTGATCAGGGTGTTAGCGGTTCCCAAATCTATCCCCATATCCTTGGTAAAAAAACTGAACAACTTCACTTCCTCCAAATGCCATGCATTACTGAATTAACTGCTCTTCCCTGAAACTGACGTATTTCCCGTCTCCGATCACAATATGGTCCCACACGGCAATCCCGATGATTTTCCCTGCGTCAACCAGCTTTTTCGTCGTCTTGATGTCATCGTTGCTTGGCGTCGGGTCGCCGGACGGGTGGTTGTGGACGAAAGCCACAGCTGCCGCGCTTCTCCTGACAGCAGGCAGAAACACCTCCCTTGGGTGGATTACCGTGCCGGAAAGGTCGCCTACAGATACTATGTCAGTCCCTATTATTTCTCCCTTTGTGTTCATCAAAAGGATGTTGAAAATTTCTTTTTTGCAATAACGCATCTCCTCCATGAAAAGCGAGGCTATCGTCTCTGGGCCGCACACCTTTGTTTTTTCGCCCCTTGGCTTCGTCGCTATCCTTTTACCCAGCTCAACCCCCGCCAGTATCCTGCAGGCCTTTGCCGCCCCAATCCCTCTTACCTTTGTCAGTTCCTCAGGCGAGCATTCGGACAAAAATAAAATGCCGCTTTCCTTCAGAGACAAGACCTCTTCGGCCAAATTCAGCGCTGATTTGTCGTCTGTCCCCGTTCCCAGCAGTATGGCAAGCAGTTCGGCGCTCGACAAGTACGCGATCCCCTCGGCGAGCATTTTCTCCCTCGGCCTTTCGCTGACTGGCAGTTCCCTCATAAACATATTTGGTTCTCCTTATTTGTAATTTACTGAAGAACCCTCATTATTTTCCCGTGCCATCTATTTTATCATTTTTTGTCCGCAAGCACAAGCATAAATTACACCTTCGAAAACCTCAGAAAATTCTGCCTGATTTCTTCAAGCCTCTCTTTTTCGAATTTTTCAGCGGCAAGCAACGCCGCCCCGTGGCATGGGGACAGTTTCGGCGCGTGCACGTTGGCTCTGATGTGCTTTTTCAGCTCAAGCATGAACGGATCCAAGAAATACTCTTTTTCGTCGAACAGCCCGCCGATGTACGACACGTTAATTGGCTCGTCCCCAAAATCCAGCTGGCGCGCTGCTCCAAGCACGATCAGCACCAGTTCAGATACAGCCTGCCCGTACGCAGCCCGGGCAGCCTCGTCACCCTGTTTCAAAGCATCAAGCAGCACCATCTGGAGGGACGCGGTCTTTCGCCGCGAGCCGGCGTACCCGGAATCTATTATGCCGTTGACTTCAACGTCGTCGCCGATGTTCAAATGCTGCCGCATTAGCCCGTAAAGCGGTCCTTTCGGCAACCGGCAGTCGCTTTGCTTCGAAAAAATCTCGAGTGCTTTCTTGCCCAGCCAGTAACCGGAGCCTTCGTCAGAAAAGAATTCGGTCCACCCGCCTGCACGCACCGGTGCACCGGTCCTGCCACGGCCCACGGACATCGAGCCGGTCCCGCAGACGACAACCACGCCCGGCGAAAAGGCCATGGCGCCCGCCCAAGCGCAGTAAACGTCGTTTTCAACGTTTATCCGCAAACCAGGAAACGCTCTTTGAATCTCAAAAAGCGCCTTTTCGTCTTCTTCCTTGTTCTCTCCAAAAGCAGGCATCCCAAAACCGGCCAGGCAGCCGGAAACGCCGGCGCCCAGCTCGCCAAGCCCGCCCCTCAGCGTCTCAACGACGCTCTCGATTCCTATTTGGTGGTAATCGGTAGTGCCTGCCACTGTTTCTGCCAGCAGCCTCCCGGACGCGCCGTACAGCTGGAACCTAGTCTTGCTCCCCCCGCCGTCGATGCCTATCAAACGCTCCATCTTGCTCAACCCTTGACTGCGCCGGCAGCCAGCCCCTTGATTATGTATTTCTGAAAGATCAGCGCCACCAGCACTGGCGGCAGGCTCGCCACGACGCCTAACGTAGCAGACATGACGTAATTGGAGCCGAACTTGGAGTTGAAGTCGTAAACGAGCACAGGGAGAGTCTTGGCCGCCGTTGTTTTGGTCAGTATGAAAGCGTAGAAGAACTCGTTCCAAGTTATTATGAACGCGAATATCACAGTGGCTGCAAGGCCTGTTATGATGACCGGCACCACCACGGTGAAAAACGACCTCAGCTTGCTGCAGCCGTCGATCATGGCAGCCTCCTCCAGCTCCAGCGGTATCCCGTCTATGTAGCTCTTCATTATCCAGATCAGGTAGGGCAGCACCAGCGACAGGTAAATTATTATCAGCATTTCACGGGTATTCATCATGCCCAGCATTTTAAAGATCACGTACATCGGGATCACCATTGCGATGGGCGGTATCATCTGGGTGAACAGGGACAGGTTCAGCAGCGGCCCCCGCCCCCTGAACCTAAACCTGGAGTAGCCGTAGGCGGCCAGCACCCCCAGCACCAGCGACACCAGCACCGCTGACGACGTTACGACGAGGCTGTTTCCAATAACTGGGACGAAATCCTTGCCCATGAGGTTCTGGTAATTTACCAGCGTCGGTTTCTCTGGGAACAGGAACACCATCCTGTCCAACAGCTCCGCCTTCGTGGAGAAGCTGGAGATGATCAGCCAAAGGTACGGTGCAAAGGTGAAGATCACTATCGTCAGCACCAGCGCGTACAGCACTGCCCTTCCCAGTTTTTTCTTTGCTCTGACGCTCATCGCAGCTGCCTCCTTTGCTTCTTGGCAAGCTTGTCCTGCTTGGGCTCGTCGCCGCTGCCCATGAACACCTTGATGTATATGAATGTGAGCAGGAAGCACAGCATCGACAGCGAATAGCTCATCGCAGCCGCAGACCCGAACCTGTTCATCTTAAACGCAACCCTGTAAATGTAGTAAGACAGCAGGTTTGTTGAGTTTTCCGGACCCCCGCTGGTCATTACCACTACCAAGTCAAAGGTCTGGAAAGCCCAGATTGTCTTTGTAATAGTCAATATCAGCACCACCTGTTTGATTAGCGGCAGGGTTATCTTCCAAAACGCCTTCCAGCCGCCTGCCCCGTCGATGCTTCCCGCCTCGTACAGGTCTTCCGGAATCGTCGAAAGCGCCGCAATGGTCAAAAGGACCACGTATGGCGTCTCCTTCCATACGTTTGCCACAAGGATGCTCAAAAATGCCCCCCTTGGGGTGGCAAGCCAGTACACCTTGTTTTCGATCAGCCCGAGCTTGAGCAGTATGCCGTTGGCTGCTCCGTAGTTTGGGTTCAGTATCCATTTCCACATGACCGCGTTCACCACGGTGGGCATGGCCCAAGGCAATATCATGAGACCTCTCACGAACCCCCTCCCAAAAAACTCCTTGTTGAGCACCAGCGCAATGCCTATGCCAAGCACTATTTCTGCCGCCACCGTCAACAGGGTGAATTCAAGGGTAGTGAGTATCGACTTGCTGAACCACGGGTCTTTCGCCACGATGTCGACGTAATTGCCGAACCCGACGAAGTCGTAGAGCGTGTTCTCCCCCCTGAACGTTAGCTTGTTTAAGCTAATGTAGAACGCATAGAATATGGGCGTCAGCATGACGCCGAATATGACCAGCGTACCTGGCGCAATCAAAAATTGCCCCAAATGCCTGTCAAAATATGACTTGTTTTTCATAATTCCCTCGCGGAACTGCACCGTTTCTCTAAATTAACACATTAACACTATCGGCGGGCACCACGCGCCCACCGATAGTGTTTCCTCAATTGGCAATTCTTTATTCGTCTACATAGTTGTCTTTCGCGTCTTGCAATAGCTGCTGCATCTCGTCAAGGCCGGCGGCGACTGTAGTGTTGCCCGCCAATATCTTCTGGGACACCTTTGCGACCACGTCCGCGAAATCGTCAACCCACAGAATGTCCGGGTACCCCTTGGCCGACTGGGCCTGTTTGCCGAACTGCTCCCAGTACGGGTACAGCGCCAGCAGCTGCGGGTCGTTGTAGAGGTCGGACCAGATCGGCAGCGATCCGATCGCCAGCGCCCTTTCCTTGTCGAATTCAATGCTGGACATGTACTTGATGTACTCCCATGCGGCTTCCTTGTTCTGAGAGGTCGTCGGTATGGCCATGGCCTCTGGCAGCGTCAGCACCGTCTGCTCTGCCCCGGTCTTGCTGACTGAGAAGTCTGCAACAGAAACCTGCCCGACTATCTTGGACCTGCTGCCGTCGTTTGAGTCGGCGTAGACCCCGGGCCATGCCTGCAGAAACAGCGGGAAAGTGCCTGCGAAGAACGCATCCGCCACTTCTTCGTAGTCTGAAATAAGCGCGTCCGGGCTGAACACCCTTTCCTTGTAGGCTTGAGCCAGGAAATCGTACGCTTCCCTCACGCCGGCGTTGGTGTTTGCCACCGGGTTGCCGCTGCCGTCGATCAGCTCGCCGCCAAAGGAATAGATCACGAACAGCAGCTCGTTGCACCCCATCTGCTCTTGTTTGTAGGTGTCAAGATAGGCGATGTCCGAAACTCCGCTGCTTTGCAGCACTTTCGCGGCTGCCAACACTTCGTCCCAAGTCTTCGGCGGTTCCGAAAGGCCCGCGTCTTCCAGCATCTGGTCGTTGTACATGTAGAACCTGGTGTCGTTGTTCCAAGCTATCCCGTAGCATTTGCCGCCTACGGAGAATTTGTTGTACAGCCCCGGCAAAAGCCCGCTCTTTATGTCAGGCGTGATAAATTCGTCAAGCGGAATAACCCATTCGTTCGCGATGAATTTAGCGATCCAAGCGTTGTCGAACTCAATGACGTCGTAGGAACCGCCCCCGGTAACCAAATCCCCAAGGATATCGTCAGCCGCAGCTTCCCAGCCTTTGTTGATCAGCTCGACTTCAATCCCGGTTTCCTCAGTGAATTGCAGGGTTTTATCCCTGTGCAAGCCGATGTTGTCCATTTCATGGTCAGGAAGGATGACTGTGATTTTCGTCCCGGCCCATGGGTTGTCGCCGCCTTCGTCGATATCTTCGTTAACGCCATCACCTTCGTTGACGTCGCTTCCGCCGTTGCCGCAGGCCACGGCAAGCGGCACCACCAGAGCAAAGACCAGTAACAAAACCAGTATTTTTTTCATTTTTTCTTCCTCCGTTTTTAAATTTTTATGCTTTCACAGCTTTATAACAGCTTTAAAAACCCAGTTTAGAAATCATAAATGGTTACACCCTTTACCACCCGGTTCACCTCCCCCGTGGGTGAAGGGTTGTCGGCGCCGACGCCCAAAGCCATTGATTTGAACATCGCCAGCATTTGGCAAAACACTAGGCTCTGCAGCCCCGTGCACACGTCTGCGCACACGCCGTAGCCCTCGGCAGGAACCGCCACGGCTTCATCGCACGGAATGCCGCCTGCCGGTTCCGCGCCAATTGAAATTGCCACATTCTGTTTTTTCTCTTTACACACCTCGTTCAAGAGGTCCATGTCGTATTGTGCCGTAAACAAATCATTGGAAATCATGTGCACTGTCAATGTTTTGTCATTGATCACGGTTTTGGGCCCGTGCCGGAACCCTGTCGCGCTTTCGAAAGCACCGTTGACAATGCCGTTTGTCAGTTCCATCATCTTAAGCGAAGCCTCATGAGCGACGTGTTTCAAAAAACCCGAGCCGATGTAGACAATCCGGTCAAAATCCTTTTCTGCCCACTTAGACGCCGCCGCCGTAAATTTCAGGCTGGAGCCCGCCACGTTTTGGGAAAGCGACGCAATGTCTGAAACAATGCCGCCGATGTTGCCCGCGTTGAACAACGCAAACCCCGCAAGGAGCATTGACGAAACGCTGCTCGTCATAGCGAAACCTTTATCGTTGGAATCCTCGGGCATCAGAAGAACCATGCTTTTGTCCGACTGAGCCGTCATATTGTAAAGGTTGCTTGTGCCGTCGCAAACAATTGCTATTTCGAACAGGTTTTTAACGATCGACCTGGCGTATTTTACCGCGCCTGCCGATTCGGGGCTGTTGCCCGAGCGGGCAAAAGAGACGAGTAGCGTTGGGGCGTCCGGGAACAGGTGCGCCCGCGGGTCTGACACGATGTCGGTAGTGTGCACGGACTCTGCCCTGACGCCTGCGCTTTTCGCTGCCAGTGCCGCCACGGCGTCGCCGACGAAACCAGAGCTGCCGGCGCCGGTCAGGACTACCCTGAGCTGGCTGTCGCCGTTGGTTTTCTCCAAGAAAGCTGCAATGTCGTTTTTCCTTCCGAGCAGCATGTCCCCAAGCTCCCTCCAGACGCGGGGTTGCTGCGCAATTTCAGCAGATGTGTTTTCACAGCCTTTTTCCGCAAAAAAATCCTTGTCGATTCCATAAAAAGCTAGGCAATCGCTCATAATAAATACAAATCCCCTCTCACATTCAAGTATTTCGAACGAATTAACTTATAAACCGTTCTATCAACATTATATTATATTAATTCACATTGTCAACAAAATCCTTCTAATTATAAAAAAGAAATTGACTGATATTATCAACAATTATATAATATTGGCAGGGCCTGCCCGCTCCCCAATGCGGGCTGAAAAAGAAGAACCACAACTTCAGAACAAAAGAGGCAGCAGTCAATTCTATTTCAGTATTTTCAGTATTCAACAAGGAGGCAACTGATGAATTTCCAGAAAATGAAAAAACGCCTGAGCTGGGTGCTTGTCCTCGGCTTAGTCGTCACGTCGGGCATGTTCACTTATGCGGGGAACGACCCAGGCAGCGACGATGCCGTGTTCACGGCAGCAGCCGGCCTTGCAGCCATCGACGACGGCACGATACGCGTGACTGTTGACGAGGACATGTCAATGGCCGTGTACCACAACGCAGGCGGCGCATGGGTGCAGACGACAACGCCAATTGAAAAGATGGGTGCTGACGGCGCTACGGCTGACGGCGTTTCCGGGGCATGGAAAAACGCACTGCCCTGGTCAGCCGCAACAGGCACAGGCACCACGAACTTCTTCGAAGGCTCTGCCAAGATACTGTCTGACAAAGCAGGGTATGTAACAACCGGCGCACCGAACAGGCTGGCCGCCAGCGGGACGAACGCAGGTACGGACGCAGGAGAGGCGCTGCTTTCTGACAGCTTTGCCAGGATCGGCGACGGTTTGCTTGAAAACAACGTGCAGACTCACATCAGCAAAGGCGCCACAGGCAAGCGCCTCACGGTGGAAGGCTACGACGCGGATCTCAAGCTCAAGCACACAGTCGTCTTGGAGACTGGCGCTGTTCTAGGGGCGATGGCCGTTACCAGCTACTACACATATGACGGCGAAGGCAGCTTGGCAGTAACAAAATTCGTTGACAACAACTTCAAAATCGAGGCAACCCCACTCGATAGGCTAGTCATGAAAAACGACACCAAGAGGGCCGGCGGCCTGTGGTCGTGGCAGGGCTGCGACATCGGCGAACAGACCGAGAAAGTTTCCCCTGTCTTCGATACGATGGGCACCAGGTCGGTTCAAGCGATCAACAGCAACAACCGCTCCGTGAGCGGCATGACCAGGAACAACTGGAACTGGACCAGGTACGCCGGGGTAGCCTACAACTTCATGTGGGGCCAAGACGTGGGGTTTGGAATAGGCTCACTGATGCCTTACCATGTATACGGCCTTGAACTGCCTGTGCGCGGCAGCGGATTGGCTGGCAACCACAACATCGGCTACACATGGGTAGGCTGGCCGGGCAAAACATTAGTCAGCGGCGAAAAGACCTACATCGGCACCAGCATGATAGGCGTCGTCGACGGCGACATGGGAAGCGGCACCAACCTGTACGGCAGGACGATGGACAATGTTGACATCACGCCGTTCATCGACAGAGGGGACTTCATTTCAAGGACAGACACATTCGGCAACTGGAGCTACGTCGTAAACGGTGTGGATTACGCCAAACCCCGTTACGAATACGACTATGCAGGCAGCACTGCCGACTATAAGGGTGTACCGAAAGACCTTTTGGTGCTTCCAAAGGGCGAAGAGCTACCCAGCTGGGGGCGCGACCCGATATGGGAGACTTGGGGTTACGGGCAGAGCATGGCGCCAAGGGCGCTGTTCTACCTCATTCCGGTTATTGCCCGGCTGGGCTACGGTTCAGTCACCTACGACGCGTACTGGTACGATCACGGCTCCAACGGAGCCGACCCGATATACATGCCGAAGTACACAGGCTCACCGAACGCCAGCGGCACCTGCTGCGATTGGGGCGTAGCCGCACCTCTGCTTGAAGCGTACTTCAATGAGCACCCCCATTCGAAGCACACGTCTCCAGGGGACGCTTACGACTTCACGAACCTGAACATTTCCAACCAGACCGAAGCGATCAGGGTGGTCAGGGCAATGAACGAGTACATACACGAGCACGGCATGCACGCCATCGCCTGGGTGCAGAGCGGGCTTGTCTTGAACCCTCCTGCCAACAACGGCTACGTGCCCGACGCGTGGCGCGTACGTGACGCCGGCGGCGCCACGGTGGGCAACCAAGGCTGCTGCGGAAACCCGGAATTCGTAAACACCGCCACCACGTACATCAGCGAGCTGATATACGGAAACGGCAAAGGTGAGCTCGCCTTTGACGGCTACAAGGGTGACACCATCTACGGCATCAACCCCTGCTACGCCACCGGCCACGGCCACGACGGCGATCCTTACGCTTCGATGAGAAACTACGGCTTGTTCTTCAAAAACCTGTACGACAAGGCCAACTACGTGAGGGGCGCCACCGAGTTCGTGGGCGGCCCGATAGTGGACGTGGAGAAAATGGCGATGATCAAGCAGTGCTTCTGCGGGATGGTCATGGACTACTACGCCTACTCGGGCATCAACCGCCCGATCTGGGGCGACCACAACGGGACGAAGCAGAACCGCCAAGGCAACAGGATATTCCGTGGCTTCTACGGCTGGGAAGTCCCCATGGACAGCGACCACCACGACTGCGACTTCAGGGGCAACCAGGCAATGGTTGGCGATTTCGATTATGCTTCCGACTATGGCACAGGAATGGTGTACGCGTCAAAAACCAGGGTCAACCTGAACGTGTACGAGACAGCCTTGGCGGAAAACTCGTCCCTGATGACGTTCCCTGGCCAGTCCAACTACAACCAGAAAACAGGCTTGACCGGCATGGCCAGCGGTTCCATCAAATGGGGCAGGGCCGTGAAGTACTACGGCCTGTACCAAGACTTGAAAACAGCGCAGTCTAGGATGCTGGACGGCCTGTACAAGTACGTGGTTGATTACCCTGAGGCATACGCCTTGGAGCTGTTGGACAGGAACCCTGCCACAGGTAAGCTTACGCCGATGCCGGGCGGGGACAGGGTATACTCCTTCTACGCCACCAGCTTCCCCATAGACGCCTCTGACCCCTATTTGAGAGGTACAAGCAACACTAGGTTCTACAGGGAAGTGATGAACAACGGCGGAAGCTCCCGTACCTACGACCCATGGAACTCCGTGTACAAGGACCTGCCCAATACTACCAACACAGTCACTTCGAACGTCCCCTTCACCTTCACCTACGAGGGACCCATCGAAATCAGGGGTTTGAACGCAAATACGGCTTACTGCCTGACAGACGTTGAAACCGGCAAGAAAGAAACCAAGGTGGCGGACGCAGATGGCATCATCGCATTTGACACTGTGTTCGTGAACAGTGTAGTCTACCATGTAGCCGCAGCTGAAACAGGCTCTGTCTCAGGCTTCGTGTACAACGCAGCAAACGCAACCCTGCCGGGGGCGACGATCACCCTCTACAATGAAAGCGGCGACAGGGTGTACTGGGACACGGCGTCAGACCTTGACGGATTCTATTCCTTCCCGGTCGTGCCAGCCGGCATATACACTTTAACGGCAACCTTCCCGAAGAACTACGTAGCGCCTACTGCCGGCAACCCAGGGCCGCTGAACCTCGACTACTTCACAAACGTCGACGAATACGCCTCTCAGCCCTTTGTAGTTGGCGACAGCGCAGTTTCAAGGGACTTGGGGCCTAACGTGTCCTATTATTCAGCCAGCGTCTCTGTAGGCGCAGAGAGCGACATCGCTAAAAACGTCGAATTCGCCCTTACGCTGCGCGGAGCTGAAAACGTGCTGACTTTCGAGGCTGAAGTCGTCATAGACGGCGGCATGCTGGCAGGCGTGGGCGTCGAAGCCCTCAACGGCTTCACGGTCATGAGCGACATCTTCTGGCGCTACATAGGAGGCGGCCAGTGGCAGGGGACCGCCACTCTGGTGTACAAGGCTGGGGAAGACGAAGGCTTTACTGACTATGGCCCGGTAGACATTGCGAAATTCATATTCGCGCCCCGGTATGCAGGCGACACGGCATTGAAGCTCGCAGGGGTAAAAACCACAGGCCTTGTGGGTGAGAACACCCAGTACCTCGACATCGAAATCATTTGGGGCGAAGCAGTGACGAACATTGACCAGCGGGTCTTCTCGAAGTACGACCTCAACAGGGACAACGTAGTTGACGCTCTGGACCTTGGCATCATGCTGCTCTACTGCGGTTTCGACTCAGATAGCCCGGACTGGGGGACCTTGGTCAAGGTCAACGACTCCAAGGGCAAAGGCGTCACCGCCAAGATGTGCGACGTCAACGGCGACGGCGTGATAGACATGCTGGACCTCCTCGACCTGTTCATCCACTACACCAAATAAATAAAACAAGGCAGAAAAGAATAAGGGCCCGGCACATTCCCGTGCCGGGCCCTTTGACAGTTCATGAACTCCGTCCCGCATTACAGCGACACTGCCCCCAAGTACCCGTCGATGCAGTTGGAAATCCTCGACAGCACCAGTGATTTGGCGTCTTTCCCGATTTCCCCGGAATGCACCAGGGCTGCTTGGACAGGCATGTACTGGGACAAAACTGAATAAGGTATATCAACTTCGCTCAGGTTGCTCATCAGCCTGATTGCCGCGCCCGCCACTTCGGGCTTTGAAAGGTAATACCTGCACCTGTCGGACAGGCTGAACCTGCGCAGCAGTTTCAGCTGTCCCTCGCTCCCGCTGTAGTAGTTTTTCCAGTTTCCAGGATCCCCCACCATGGCTTCCTCAAGCACCTGGGAAAAACCGCTGAGACCTTCCCTGCGCCCCGCCAGCAATTCCTTTTCGACCATTTCCAGCGCAAAAAGGGCCTCCCTCTGGTAAAACGTCAACGCCGGGCCCACCTTCAGTATCCTAATGCCGTCCTCCACCATTTCCCTCAGCCCCTGCTCAGTCTGATAGTCCGTCGAATGCCCTTCGAAGCATATGCCGGGGTAGCCCACAAGCGCACTGCACAGCTCCCTTGCCTTGCTGCGGTCGTACCGTGTCACGCCCATGTCCGAAAATTCGACACCCGGCTGGACGACAAAAGCAACCACGTCCCGCCAGACATCATCAAGCCCGTTGCGCAAAAACACTTCTGCAAAGCAATCATGCACCTCCCTGAACGCCCGTGCGGACGTTACGCTGACATCCTCCACCTCAGCCGTGCCGCCCGGGACAGGCACCTCGCTCCCAAGCACGAAGACGTACTCCCGCCCCGGCTGCCTAGCCCCCGACGCTGCCCTTGCAAGCAAAGCCGCCCTTTCGGCAATCGTCTCGTCGCTCAGTTTTTGGCTTGCGCCGTCGCTTCCAAGTCGCATGCTGGTGTCAATGTGAATCTTGGAAAAACCCGCCTCGACAAATTCTGCGATCAGCTGCGCAGATTTTTCCATTGCAGGCTCTTCGTCTTCGTATCTCCACGGGAACGGCCCAAGGTGGTCTCCACCGAGCACAACCTGCTCCCTGCCGATCCCGACGGTATCTGCTATGCCATGCACTTTGCATACAAAATCCTTTGCCCGCATCCCAGTGTAGCCACCGAATTGGTTGACCTGGTTGGCCGTCGCTTCAATGAGCGCAACGGTATTCGTCTCTTTTGCCCGCAGCAGCGCCGCTTCGATCACAAAATCGCTGGCGCTGCAAACCGAGCAGACGCCCTTTTGACTGTATTTCGAACTGCCAAGAATTATCTCTTTTATCGGATGCGTTGCAATATTCGACATGTTTTTTCCCTTTTGCCTTTATTTTTTTTATTCTCGTTGCTATAATAATTATATTATCAATATCTGTATTGTCAATAAAAACAGCAGTCAGGTCAGGAGGTTTCAACCATGGCATTAATCACGTCAAAACCCATGTTCGCCAAAGCTCTGAAGAGCGACTACGCAGTGGGTGCTTTCAATATCAGCAATTTGGAGTTCGTGCAGGCTGCCGTCGCCGCTGCCAAGGCAGAAAACGCCCCGCTAATACTTCAAGTGACCCCAAGCACGGTGAATTACGCAGGAGGCGCGTACATGGTAAAGCTTGCAGAAGCAGCTTCTGAAAGCGCCGGCTTTGACTTGGTTTTGCACCTCGACCACGGGGAAGACTTTGAAATGTGCAAAAAGTGCATCGACTTTGGGTTTTCCTCAGTCATGATTGACGGTTCAAAGCTCCCTTTCGGCGAGAACGCAGCCCTCGTCAAAAAAGTAGTGGAATACGCCCACGCGAAAGGAGTGCCCGTCGAAGCTGAATTGGGGAAATTGGCGGGAGCCGAAGACGGGTTGAGCGTCGATTCGCGTTCGGCTGCGTTCACCGACCCGGCAGAGGCTGCTGAATTCGTGGCGCTTACAGGGGTGGACTCGCTGGCAGTCGCCATTGGGACAAGCCATGGCGCATACAAATTCAAAGGCGAGCCCTACTTGGATTTCGACAGGCTGAAAAAAATACACACCCTCGTCCCAAGCACCCCCCTCGTGCTCCACGGAGCATCGACAGTGCCGCCGGCGTTTGTGGAAAAATGCAACAGGTACGGCGGAAGCATCCACGGCGGCAGAGGCGTGGGCGAAGACATGATACGAGACGCAGCAAAGCACGGCATCTGCAAAGTGAACATATCCACTGACCTCAAGCTGGCCATGGTGGCTGAGCTCAGGAAGTACCTGGCTGAAAACCCAGCCGAATTCGACCCGAGGAAATACCTGTCGCCGGGAAAAGAAGCAGTCCAAGGCATCGTCCGGCACATCATAAGGGACGTGCTGGGTGCGTCTGGACGCAGATGAACAGGCGTTTTTCTTCTTTTTCCCCTACAGCTCGTGCAAAAACAGCCCGCTTGCCAGCTTGGGCTCAAACCAAGTGGACTTCGGCGGCATGATTTTGCCGCAGTCCGAAACCTTGAGCAAGTCTTCGATGTCCACCGGAAAAACGGCGAATGCAACTTTCATGTCTGAATTAACCCTTTTCTCCAGTTCAGAAAGCCCTCTGATCCCTCCTACGAAGTCGATCCTCTTGTCGGTCCTTGGGTCTTTGATGCCTAGCAGCGGCTCGAGGATTTTGTCTTGCAGCAGCGACACGTCAAGGGACTCTATGAGATCGTCCGGTATAAGCCGCCTGGGCACAGTCAGCTTGTACCAGCTTCCCTCAAGGAACATCCCGAAATCGTGCTTGCGCTCAGGCGAATACGGTCCCTCGCCTTTCTTTTCCACCTCAATGCCGGCGTCTTTTACCTTTGCGATGAATTCTTCTGCAGTGTTCCCGGAAAGGTCCTTCACCGTCCGGTTGTAGTCAAATATTTTAAGGTCGCTGCCTGGGAAAATCACAGCCATGAAGTAATTGAACTCCTCGTCCCCGGCATAGCCAGGGTTCTGCTCGCGCCTCTTAACGCCGACCTTGTAAGCGGAAGCGCTCCTGTGGTGCCCGTCCGCGATGTAGAGGCTCGGGATTTCCAGAAACAAGCTTGATATGGCGCTTACCTCGCTGTCCCCTGCAATGCGCCAAAGCATGTGCCTGATGCCGTCTGTCAGCGTAAAATCGTATTCTGCCTCGTTGTTCGCCGTGATGCCCTCCACAAGCGAGCTGATCCGCTTGTCCTCCCTGTACGTCAGGAAAACCGGTTCGGTGTTGGCGTTGCAGGTGTCAAAATGGTTTATCCTGTCGACTTCTTTTTCAACCCTTGTGAGTTCGTGCCTCTTTATAGTGCCGTCCTCATATTCGTCAACGGCGACGCAGCCCACTATGCCCGTCTGCGCCCTGCCGTCCATGACCTGCCTGTACACGTAAAAGACTGGTTTTGGCTCCCTGACCATGACGCCCTTTGAAATCAAGGCTGCCAAGTTCTCTTTTCCCTTTTCGTAGACTTCCTTCGAATACTGGTCCACCTGCCTTGGAACGTCTATTTCCGCCCTGCTCACATGCAAAAAACTGCACGGGTTGCCCGCTGCCATTTCTGCCGCTTCCTGCCTGTTCATCACGTCGTAGGGCAGTGCCGCGACCTGCTCTGCGTACCCTTTGCCCGGCCTAACAGCCTTAAACGGTTTTACTGTTGCCATCTCCGCCTCCTTTGATTACACTGATAAGATATTCGCTAACTTCTTCTATGGTCATATCCGTTGTGTCTACCTCAATCGCGTCGTCGGCTTTTTTAAGTGGGTTCAGCTCTCTGGTCGAATCATTTCTGTCGCGCTGGGCCATGTCTCTCAGCACTTCTTCAAATGGCGCCTCTTGGCCCTTGGCCAAAAGCTCGCTGTACCGGCGCTTCGCCCTCTCCTCCACTTTGGCCGTTAAAAAAAACTTGAATTCTGCGTCAGGAAGGACGTTCGTCCCAATGTCCCTGCCGTCCATGACGATGCTCTTCCTCCTGCCCATTTCCTTCTGCAAAGCCACAAGCTTCTCCCTTACGGCGAAGATCGCCGAACAGTCAGAAGCAAGCTTTGACATCTCCGGCGTCCTGATGAGCCCGCTGACAACCCTGCCGTCAAGCAAAACGTCGCCCCCGGCAAAATCTATCTCCGTTTCAGCGAGCATCCCGTCAAGAATATCCCCGCCTTCGGCGGGGATGCCTTTTTCCTTCATCTTGCAGGCTACCGCCCTGTACATCGCCCCGGTGTCCACATAGTCAATGCCCAGCTCTTTGGCGACATTTTTTGCTGCGGTGCTCTTGCCCGCCCCTCCCGGGCCGTCTACGGCGACCCTTGTCATCTCTTTCATATACTCGCCCTGCGTCAATTTTTGCTGTTGATCAGCTTCTCAATTTCCGCGATAAACGTGTTCACGTCGGTAAACTGCCTGTAAACCGAAGCAAACCTCACATAGGCAACCTCGTCGATCCTTTTTAGCTGTTCCATGATGAGCTCGCCTATGAACTTGCTTGCAATTTCCTTTTCCATGGTGTTGTTCAGCCCACGCTCAATCTCGTCGACCACCTTTTCGATCTCGGCCATCGGAACAGCCCTCTTTTCGCATGCCTTTATGATGCCGGTGAGTATCTTGCCCCTGTCGAAAGCCTCCCTGCTGCCGTCTTTTTTTATGACCATCAAGAGCATCTCTTCAATTTTCTCGTAAGTAGTGAAGCGCTTGCCGCAGCTGTCGCACTCCCTGCGCCTCCTTATTGCATGCCCCTCTTCCGTTGGCCTAGAATCGATAACCTTAGTGTCCGTATTTTCACAAAATGGGCATTTCATCTGCATGTACCTCCATATCAGCGCATTTGCTTGCGTGCCTAGCTTTCAATTTCGATGGCATTTTTGTCCATAAGCTCCATGACCCTCTCGTACAAGAGGTTCAGCACTATGTTCTTCTTGCCGGCGTATTCCTCAAAATACTGCCCGGCTGTCTCCTTGAACTCTTCGTCTGAGCTAAACCCCATGTTGTCCAAGTATACCTGCTTGCCTTTTTCGTATTCCTCTTCCGTCAGCTCGAGGCCTTCATCCCTTGCTATGGCGTAAATGATCATTTCCATGCCAACCATTTCCTTAGCCTGTTCCTGAACCATTTCGTCAAATTCCTTTTGCGTCATGCCCATGTCCTGAGACAAATAGTCTTTCCACGTCTTGCCCATCGAAGTGGCTTGTTCCCTTTGCTGTTTGCCGAAGTCGTTCACAAACGCCTTCACTTCTTTAGAGGGGTGGTCGAGTATGTTGCTGGTGTCCATCAGCGTCCCCCAAAGAGTCTCCATCCTCATGCTTTGCGCTTCGGATTCGACGTTGAGCTCCAAATCCGACCTCACGGCATCCCGGTACTCCTTGGGCGAGCCAAACGGCGTGTTCAATTCAATGTATTCTTGGGTGAGGTTGACCCTCCTGACAGAATTGACCGTTACAATGAACTCGACATCCTGCCCGAGCAGATCCGGGGCTTGGTAGTAGTCCTCAGGGAAAGTCACCCCTATCGTCACAGTGTCCCCGATCGCTTCGCCGATCAGCTGTTCCTCAAACCCTGGGATGAACTGCCCCGACCCAATGATGAGGTCGAACCCTTCGTCGGTTCCGCCTTCAAAAGGCTCCCCGTCCTTCATTCCCATGAAGTCGATGTTCGCGATGTCCCATTCCTCAACCGAGCCCTCCGTCAGCTCCTCGTACTCGCCCGCTGCGTCCAGCTCATATACTATTTCCATCTCCACGTCGGAGTCTTTGATCCCGTAGCCGGACTTCATCACCGGAATCCCCTTGTACTGGCCCAGTTCGACGTATTCGGACAAGTCGTAGTCGTACCAGTTATCATCTGCGCTCACGCCGCCGCACCCTGTCGCCAAAACCATAAGGCACACGAATGCCGCCGTTGCTGCTGCTATCTGTTTTTTCATTTATCTCCTTACCTCTGCCTTTGCATAAATTTTACCTGCTTCAAG
This sequence comes from Clostridiales bacterium, assembly GCA_009782285.1. Lineage (GTDB taxonomy): Bacteria > Bacillota > Clostridia > Peptostreptococcales > Anaerovoracaceae > WRJK01. The sequence continues at coordinate 7,812 of WRJK01000026.1, read as the reverse complement.
CAGGCGATTTGATTCTAATCAGTTATTTTGCTGCTTTCTTTGCCGTGTCGCAAAGCTTTGCGAACCCTGCGGCGTCGAATATCGCCATCTCCGAGAGCATCTTCCTGTTTATTTCAATACCTGACACCCGGAGCCCGTTCATGAGCTTGCTGTAAGAAAGCCCGTTCATCCTGGCGCCGGCGTTTATCCTTGCTATCCAGAGCCTCCTGTACTCCCTCTTCTTGTTCTTTCTTCCCACGTAGGCAGAACGGAGGGCCCTCATGACAGCCGGTTTTGCGCATCTGAATATCCTGCTCCTGGCGCCGTAAAACCCTTTTGCCTGCTTTAAAACTTTCCTGTGCCTCCTGTGTGCGTTGACACCTTTTTTCACTCTTGCCATAGTTAAACCCTCCTACTCCTACATATCCAAAACCGCTCTTATCCTCTTGTGGTCCGCACCTGTCAAAATGGTAGACTTCCTCAAGCCCCTCTTTCTCTTCGCGCTCTTCTTGTTGAGGATGTGGCTCTTGTACGCCTTGTTCCTCTTCAGCTTGCCCGTACCCGTAAACCTGAACCTCTTGCTTGCCCCTCTGTGGGACTTCATCTTGTTTTTTGCCATGGCTAAAAAATCCTCCTATTACAACTGGCTTCTCGTTTTTCTATCTGTCTGTCCTAGGCGCAACAATCATAATCAAACTTCTGCCCTCGAATTCAGGTTTCTTTTCAATGCCCCCGAATTCAGAAATGAAATCTGCAAATTTTTGCATCACTTCAAGGCCTTTATTCGCGTAATCCTTCTCACGGCCCCTGAACCTGAGGCTGACTTTCACCTTGTCCCCGTCCTTAAGGAATTTCAAAGCTGTATTGGCTTTTACAATTATGTCGTGGTCTTCGATAAAAGTGCTCAGCCTTATTTCTTTAACCTGAGTTGTCTTTTGCTTCTTCTTAGCCTCTTTTTCCTTCTTCTGCAGATCGTACCTGTATTTCCCGTAATCCAGAATTTTACAGACAGGCGGGTCGGCATGCGGCGCGATGTTCACAAGATCGAGTTTCTTGTCGTTCGCCAAGTCGAGTGCCTTTTCAAGGCTCATGATCCCCAGCTGCGCACCGTCGCTGTCGATTAGCCGTAGCTCCTTGTCACGAATCTCTTCGTTGATCAGATTTTCCTTAATGATGTTATGCACCTCCTCCTTTAAAAAAATCATTGAAATCACAACAAAAAAGCGGACATCAACCATATCCGCTTCACAGTTAGCTGTACAGGCATCTGCCACTTGCCTTATTAACCCTAAAAGCGTCGCCGTTAAGGTGAGAAGCGGACAACTTCTTCTTCACTACTCGAATAATATACCAGCAAAATAAGGCTTTGTCAAGCATTTCGTTTTTTGCATTGTGTTTTATTTTTTTATTGTGGTATAATATCCCTGTGAAACCGCTGTGATGTGTTCACCATTATAATGAGGAGGTTAAAAAACATGTCAATTAACTATGAAGAATACGTGGCCGGACTGGTAGCAAAAGGCCATGCGGCGCAGGCAATAGCCGAAGGCTTTACGCAAGATCAGGTGGACGAACTGACCGCTGCTGTCGCCTACGCTTTGACTAGGCCAGACATAGCTTTGAAATTTGGGGAAATGCTGGTTGAAGAATCCGGCATGGGCGTTGCCGCAGACAAGCAGCTGAAAATGTTCTCAAAGGTGAAGGGCTCGTATTCTCAGATGAAAGGGCAGAAATCAGTTGGCCTAGTTGAAACAGATGAAAAAATGGGCATGGAGAAATACGCAAAGCCTATGGGCGTCATCGGGGCAATCATCCCGGTAACCAACGGCGAAGCGACCCCGGTTGTTAAATCCATGATGGCCCTAAAGACAAGGAACGCAGTGATCTTGGCCCCTCACCCGAGGGCGAGCAGAACCAACTGGGCAGTCACCGAAATGATAAGGGAAGTGCTTGTGAAATTCGGTGCCCCGGCAGACCTGGTTCAGGCAATAGAACCCGAATACGTTTCCATAGAATCCTCGCAGCAGCTGATGAAGCAAGTCGATTTTATCCTTGCCACAGGCGGCACCCCCATGGTGAGGCAGGCTTACTCGTCCGGAGTGCCGGCTATCGGCGTGGGCACCGGCAACGTTGTGACCATCGTTGACGGGACAACAAACATGGACGACGCAGCTGACCTTATTGTCAGGTCGAAAAAATTTGACAACGCCACGTCCTGCTCAACAGAGAACAGCATCTTGGTTTTCGAAAGCTGCTATGACAGCTTTGTGGCTGCAATGGCAAAAAAAGGGTGCCTGCTAGTAAAGGAAGACTCGCCTGACAAGCAAAAGCTCCTCAAGGCTATCTGGCCCGAATCGCCGGCGAACCACGACCTTAACAGGCACGTAGTCGCCCAGTCTGCCGCCAAGATCGCAGAACTCGCCGGGATCGGCGCCCCGGCAGGCACAGTGATGATTATGGTGGAGGAAAACGGAGGGTACGGCAACGAATTCCCGTTTACTGGCGAAAAACTCTCACCGGTAGCCGGGATAAGAAAGTGCAAAGATTTTGACGACGCAGTAGAAAAAATGCTCAAGATACTTGAATACCAAGGCAAGGGCCACAGCTGCGGCATCCATACCACGATCGAAGACAGGGTTACAGCGCTTGGAGAAAAGGTTCCGGTGTGCAAAGTGTGCGTCAACCACCCGCAATCATTGACTAATTCGGGTTCGTGGACATCAGGCTTCCCAATGTCGATGACCTTGGGTTGCGGCACTTGGGGGCACAACAGCATCTCCCACAACGCCACGTGGAAGGATCTTTTGAACTTCACTTACGTGTCCAGGCCTATCCCCTCATGGCAGCCGACCGACGAAGAATTGTTTGGCGCCGGCATTGCAGCAAAATTTGACGCATAGCAAGCAAAGGAGGTTGTGAAATGTCAAATGTAAAAGAAATGAGCCTAAAATACAACTTGCATTCATGGAGCGCCCAAAAGAAAATCAACCCAATGGTAGTAACAAAAGCAGAGGGCGTCTACATTTGGGACGAAGACGGTAAGCAGTACTACGACATGTCCGCGCAGCTGGTAAACTCAAACCTTGGGCATGGCAACAAGGCTGTTGTCCAAGCCATAAAAGACCAAGCCGACAGCATCCCCTTCATCGCCCCTTCATACGCCATAGGCGTCCGCTCTGAAGCCGCCAAAGCCATAGTCGAGCTGTCAGGTTTGGATGGTGGGAAAGTGTTCTTCACAAACGCAGGGGCGGAATCCAACGAAAACGCAATAAAAATGGCCAAGGCTTACACCGGCAAATGGAAAGTCTTCTCGATGTACAGGTCTTACCATGGTTCATCCGCCGGCGCGGGCTCGCTCACCGGCGAGCCAAGGAGGTTCCTGAACGAGCCCGGAGTGCCGGGGTTCATCAAATACGACGGCCCCTACCCCTTCAGGGCACCGAAAGCGTGCAGGTTCGAATCCGAGGCTGACGTGACGGCGTTCTACTTGGAATTGCTGGAAAACCAGATTAAATACGAAGGGCCGGCTCAGATAGCAGCGATCTTCACAGAGACAATCGTAGGCTCGAACGGCATCCTAGTCCCGCCCAAGGGGTACCTCGAAGGCATGAGGGCCCTCTGCGACAAGTACAGCATCGTAATGGTTTGCGACGAAGTCATGGCCGGCTGGTACAGGACGGGAGTGCCCTTCGCGTTCCAGCAGTTCAACGTAGTGCCTGACCTTGTCACGTTTGCGAAAGGCTGCACCTGCGGCTACGTTCCGCTGGGCGGCGTCATCGCCTGCAAGAAAATTGCAGACCATTTCGACGACAACAAGATGTTTTTAGGGCTTACGTACAGCGCCCACCCCCTCGGCTGCGCAGCGACGCTGGCTGCAATCAGCGAGTACAAGCGGCTCAACATCGGTGACCATGTGGCCAAAACAGGCAAGGTCCTAGGCGAGCTCCTTGAAGACATAGCCAAAAAGCACGCATGCGTAGGCCAAGCGAGGTACATCGGGCTGTTTTCCGCTATCGAGCTTGTCAGAGACGCTTCCGGCACCCCCATAGTCCCCTTCAACGAAGACACCCAAGGGGTCATGGGCAAGGTTATAGGCATGCTCGCGGCAGAAGGGTTCCTGACCTACTCCCATGAAAACATGGTAATCGTCGCCCCGCCGCTCATAATCACAGAGGAAGAGCTAAGGGCAGCGATGAAAATCCTCGACAAAGTGCTCGACTCCGTAGACGGCATGATAAAACAACTCTAAAGGCATTGACAGGGGCTGCCTAGGCGCACAAACCAAGGCAGCCTTTTTCTTTGAGGAAAAGTATTGCAATATACCGTAGTTATATGATATTATTCAGTATATATCTACGATGCATTGCAGAAATGAGGGTTATTATGGAGGGCAACCAAAGCGTCAGAACCTGGATTGAAGACTTGCCAAAACGCGGCCGCATCACATTCAGCATTGATGATGTAGAGCGCGAATTTATGAATATGGCCAAGGAAACAATTCAGTCGTCGATTTACCGTCTTGTGAAAAAAGGGCGGGTCTGTTCTGTGTGGAGGAACTATTACGTGGTTGTCCCGGATGAATATGCGCTGCGTGGTTTCGTTCCTCCAATTGAGTATATCGATAGCCTAATGCGCCGCCTTAGCCATAGGTATTATGTGGGTCTGCTAAGCGCAGCAGCACTTCACGGTTCAAGTCATCAACAACCACAATCCTTTATGGTTGCAACAGATTCAGACAACATCAAGAGTAAGCTGGGCAAAAATGTTGATCTTCGTTTCTTCGTTAAGTCACATATGTGCGATGATAACTTACAACGAAAGAGCGCAAGTTATGGGGAGGTGATGGTTTCCGATCCATTGATGACCGCATTGGATTTAGTATTGTATGAGAACCGTATTGGTGGATTGGAAAGAGCCGCAGAGGTTATAGACGGATTAGTGGAAGAACTCGACATTGCTAGCTCAAATCCCGCATTGTGGGCTTCATTCCCGACACCAGTTATCCAGCGTTTTGGCTATATTGTGGAGTTGATTCTTGGATATACTGAACTTGGCGATGCAGTAAATCAGATTATTCGCGGTATGGGCAATGGCTTCAGAAAAAGCCTCCTTGATCCCAGAGCAAAATCGATAAATATCGATGAATATCCGTATAATCCAAGATGGAAAATTATCGCAAACATTGATTTGGAGATGGATTAATGGTTACTAGGGGATATATCATTGAATGGAATGAAACAGTTCCATGGATCAACATGCATCAGGTCGAACAAGACTTGATTATCGGCCGTGTGCTGATTGCAATATATAATGACGAGTTTCTTGCAAATCGGCTTGCCTTTAGGGGCGGAACGGCGATTCACCGCCTGTTTATCACACCGCAGACAAGATATTCCGAAGATATTGATTTGGTTCAGATGTCAGCTGAGCCAATAGGCTCCACTCTTGACAAACTCCGTGAAGTGCTGTCTTTTCTGGGGACTCCGGCTACCCAGAGGAAAGCAAGTAATAATACAATGGTATACAAGATGCAGTCTACCTTCCCGCCGGAGGCACCGCTAAAGCTGAAAATCGAGATCAACTGCAAGGAGCATTTTCCCGTGTATGGGTATAAAAAACTGTCATACGAAATAACGAATACGTGGTTTTCTGGGAGTTGCGAACTTACCACTTATGATTTTAACGAACTCGTCGGCACAAAACTAAGGGCGTTGTATCAAAGACGAAAGGGGCGTGATTTGTTTGACTTGTATCTTGCCGCGACCTCGCCCCTGCTTGAACCTGCATTGGCAATTTATTGCTTTCGTCAATACATGGAGTTTTCTGACGGAAAAGCGCCCTCGTCCAAAGAATATCTCCACAATCTTGAAGACAAGATGAAAGTGCCGCAATTTTTACAAGACATGGATGGCATAATTCGGCCTGGTTTTGCGTATGATCCGATAGCGGCATTTGAAGTCGTTAAAGAAGTGTTTATTGAAGCTCTACCTAAGCGCCTTTAACTGGTTCGCTCCAAACTTTCGGGTCAAAGAGCAGCCCTCGCGGATCGTTTTTTTCCTGAACCTTCATGGCTTCGTACATTTGTGTTCTCCTTGTAAATTCGTTGGGGGTTTTGCTAACGTCTATCCTTCCCCAATACGCATACCCGTCCAGATAATTCTCTGTTGCTTCATCCCATGATTTGAAGGTGGACCTCAACTCTTTTGCCGTTGGTTCAAAAATTGCGTAGGCCTCTTCCAGCGTGATGTACCCTGCTGCATATCCCCACCTGCACAAGTGGCCCACCCGGAACCAGTCCCATGCCCGGATGCTCTTGTCGCCCCACTTTTTGTCAAGTTCCATGACATATGGCCACATGTACGCGTCAACCCCTGTCGCGTTTTTCATAATTTGCTTTTGCTCAGCAGTAGAAAACGACTTGAACAATGCAGCATCTTGGTCAAAGTTGTGGCTATGCCCAAAGTTGGCAATGCCGTAAATCGCGTCAAGCAAGTCCTCCCTGCTTTCTGTGCCCCAAGAATTTTTGAGTACGCTTCTTGCCGTGCGCACTCCGCTCGAAGTGCGTTCGTAAATTCCCATAAAATATGGGTCCGCACCGACTCGCTCGTTTACTTTGGCTATAATAGCCCCTACACCTATGAGCCATTCTTTCAGGTTGCTGTCTTTTGCGAAATCCATGTCTTCAACGATGACAACCACCCTGTTTTGTGCATCCCATTTTACGTCTTGGGAAAATGTTTCAGCAACGAATCGGACAGGCAAAAGCGTCCGCCCATTCAGTATCATAGGAGCTGCGTCAAGCGGCACGCTTTCTCCATCTACCTGCGCGGCAGTTGACCCTATAGTAAGCTCAACCGTTACGCCAGCCCTTACCAGTGTCGCCGTCTTCGTCGTTTGATCCCAATCGACGTCTGCGCCGATAGCCTCAGCAACAGGCCGGATGGGTATAAGCGTACGGTCGTTTTGAATCACAGGCGCCAGATCAAGGCTTATCGGTTTTCCGTCAATCGTTATCCGTATGTCGGCGGGTGCTGCTGCCGTTGGGCCAAAACTGATGTCGACCGGCGACAATTCGCCGTTCATCGAGCTTTTCCCGTTTCCGACCTGCCCGTATTGATTGTACCCCCACGCCCAAATGCTGCCGTCTGTTTTTAGTGCAAGGCAGTGATTGCTGCCAGAAGCGGCTGATACAGCGTCCTCCATTACCTTGACGGGGTTTACCTTCGCTCGGCCATATGAGCCGTCTCCGAGCTGGCCTGCCCGGCCTTCGCCCCAAGCCCAAAGGCTGCCGTCTGTCTTCACTGCAAGGCTTGTCTCCGAGCCCGCCGATATTGCTGCTATGCCTTCCATGATCTTAAGCGGTGCGCTGCTGCTTTCCGCTGTCCCGTCCCCAAGCTGGCCGCAGCTGTTGTTCCCCCACGCCCACAAGCTGCCGTCCTTTTTTAGCGCCATGCTGTGAGACTGCCCGGCTGAGGCTGCGCTCACACTGTCCATGATTCTTACCGGGCTGCTTACGGGGTTTTCCGTAGTGCCGATCGCCCCGTTGCCAATCTGGCCTGAATTGTTTAAGCCGCAAGCCCAAAGGCTTCCGTCCGTCTTGACGACCAGCGTATGATAGTGCCCCACTGCCACAGACGCCACGCCATCCATGATTTTCTTCGGAGAACTTTGGCTTTCCGTTGTCCCGTCCCCAAACTGCCCGTAACGGTTGCTTCCCCAAATCCAAAGGCTCCCGTCATTTTTTATCGCTGCGGCGTGCGAGCTCCCCCCCGCAACATAGGCAGCATCGTCCATGATTTTCACTGGGCGGCGCCGCTCTTCGGTCGTGCCGTC
>WRJK01000025.1 GCA_009782285.1 Clostridiales bacterium | reverse complement strand
CCGTCGGCGTAGCAAACGCCTTCGCCGCAAACGATGCTGACCCATCCGAATTTGTCATAGGTCTGCTTCACCTCAGCTAAGAACTGCTCCTTTTTGAATGGGCGCTCCGGCAAAAGAATGATGTGCGGCGCGTCTTCTTCTTCGGCTTTTGCGCAGGCTGAAGCGGCGGGAAGCCAGCCGGCGCTGCGTCCGACTGTTTGGAAAACAACGAACTGGTCGACTTTTTTCATGTCCCGCGCAAGGATTCCCGACTGAAGGACCGATAGGGCGACATACCGCGCAGCTGAAGGGAAACCGGGTGTGTGGTCCGTAGCGAACAGGTCGTTGTCAACCGTTTTTGGAACCCCAACACCGTGAAGGGCATATCCTTTTCCCCTGCAGTACTCCTCAACGCGGTGGATCGTGTCCATCGTGTCATTTCCGCCGATCAGGAAAAAATAGCGGATTTCGTATTTTTTGAGCTGCTCCAAAACCATTGGAAGGTCAGCATCTTTAAGCTTGTAGCGGCAACTGCCAAGTGCGCTGGACGGCGTTGTCTTAAGCCTCTCGATCAATTCGCTCGGCTGTGTGCCTAGGTCGATGATCATATCCTGCATGAAACCCTCGATCCCGTAGCGCATTCCGAAGATTTTGCCGATGGAACCGCTATCGTTTTGCCGTTCTTTTGACCGTAAGCATTCTTCAATTATGCCGCACAGGCTGGAATTTATAACTGCTGTCGGACCACCGCTTTGCCCGATGAGAGCATTACCAAACATTTCTTCTCCCCCTTATTTAAAATCCCGCCGGGCAAGCCTTGGAATGCGGCTAACCCGGCAGGATTCAGTTCTTGCTATTTCGTGTAGTGTATGAACAGGTCTAGCAGGTCGAGCATGTCTATCAGGCCGTCAGAATTGACGTCGCACATGCTTGCAGTGACGCCGTTGCCCCATGCGTCGTTGACCTTGATCAATGCAGACCAGTCAGGGCTGTCAGCGTCGAAACCGCAGTACAGGAGCATGATGCCGAGGTCCAAGGCGTCTACGACGCCGTCCCTGTTCAGGTCGTATTTCGACTTGGCGATTACCGTGGTGGCCGAACCATACCCGATTGCAGGGTCAAGGTAGATGGTCGTTCCGTCAAGCCCAACAACCCGGAAGCTGGTAAGCGCCATGGTGGCGTTGCCAAATCCCTTCGGGGTGAAAATAAACTTTGCGATGTCCACAGGCGCAACAGATGTCAGCCCGGTCGTGCTTCCCGAAGGCAGCGCAAGGGTCACGTTGCCATTCCATTTGTCGCCTCCTGCATAGGTCCACAAGATGCCATTCATGGCTTCAAAGCCGTTTAGGCCTAAGAGGCCTTTGCCAGCCAGCATGCTGCCGTCGATTTCGAATTCCAGCTCTGCTGCCAGTACGTCTTTTGCGTATGCAAGGGACAAGGTGTATTCCACGTCGTTACTGGCATAGCTCACTGTGTCGGTGCTGAGGTGGGCAAGCACTGTAACCGGGGGTTTCGGGCCGTTGTATATCTTGATGTAGTCGATAGCCGCCGCTCCGCCGTTTTCCACTGTGCCTCTTGTTATGCGGCCAAGGCTCCTGTCTTCCCTGATGCCAACGCCGCAGTCATACGGATAGTACTCGTATTCGTTGCCGTGCCCAGACCAGACGGCGGCTTCGACAGACAGGCGCACGTATTGCGGGTTCTGTGGGATGCCAAGCCTGCCGTCTAAGAACGGCATCATTGTTATCTGGTCTTTGTCCTGTTCAAATATCGGCCAGTGCGTAGAAATGTCTGATGCGCTGGCATGCAGGATGTCGTCGATGTAGAACTTTGAGTCAGTAGGAGACCATTCGTACCCTATTCGGTGGAACTCGCCGTCATAAAGGTTTATGTCGTTGATTCTTTCAGGAGTGCCCGGCATCCAGTTTTCCTGGTGCTGCATGCCTCCGCCGTAGCCGCTGTACCCGCCGTAGTGCAATGACGAGCTGAATCCGCGTTCCAAAACCGGCTCGCAGTTTTCAATGATGTCGATCTCGCATCGGCTCCAGCTTGCTTGGTTCCTGACTGCGGTAAGCTTGTTGTTTGCGGTAAAACCATTGAGCATCGGGTTGGAACTGACGACGCGGTTGACATCCATGATGGTGGTGTCGCTGTTTGACACGCCGTTCATGTCGTCGTAAGGCATCCACATCGCAGTCCATATGCCGTTGATCGGCGTCATTTTGATGCCGATTTCGTAGTAGCCGTAGGACATTACCAAAGGCGCTACGTTGCCGCCAGTGTTGCCGCGAAGGTCCCAGCAGCCGGTTTGCACGTAATTGCGCCTTCCGTACTCGCGGGTGTTTGTCCAAAGTTCAGGCCAGTAGGCGTTCCACACTTCCAGTTTCAGTTCTGCCGGCAAAGCGTTCCAAGCAGCAAGCTTCTGTTCCAGCGTCAGCGCTGCCCATGCATCCGGCGTAGTGGCGAACGCAACAGCGATGTAGTCCTTGCCCATCCAGTAGTTGTCGTAAATCGCAACGTCCAGAAGGACCTCGAGGACGTCGTTGCCAGCCAAGTTTTTGTTGACAAACGCAGTGGGGGGCACCGCAGGCCTTACGTTTTCTGTAAGCGAGCCCCTGGCGCCGTTGGTTTGCCTTGTCACCCAGTCATAGTCCGCTATCTGCCAGCCCAGCTCGAGCACTTTGTTGCCGGGTTTTTTAGGGTCAGGCTTGATGCCGGACATCGTGTAAGTCCAGTACGACATGCTGTTGCGGTACAGTTCGGGGCCTTTCACAAACTTGGTCGTCGTGCCTTCAACCGCGATCCCGCCGGATTTCAGCGAGCCGCTGAAGTCGTCAAAGAAGACAAGGTCCGGTGCTGATTTTACGGCAGCCGTCGGTTTGAACTTGATGAAGACCCTCATGTTGGCGCCGGTCGGGCTGACAGCGCCTGAGAACCCGTCAAAATAATTTCCGGAAGCCGGCCCTGTAAAATACTCTGACGTGATTGACTCAACCCCCTCAGTGGGTAGGTTGGCCAAGTTTTCCCAAGTGAGCCCGTTGGCGCTGAAGCTGGCTGTGCCTGGGAACCCGGCACCGGCCCATTGGTTGGAAACCGGTTCCAATTCGAGCACTGCGGTGTAGGCGGTGTTCGTCGCAAAACCCGTGTCGTCAATATCCGGGTACCATGACAGGGTCTGGGTCACGCCGGCGTTTGTGTTCAGCCGGTCTGTTTGATCCCTTACGGTATTCCTGTAGAAGCTGACAGGGTAGTGGCCCGCAACGGGCGTCTCCACCTTCCTGACCGGCGCGTACTTAACCGGATCGTCCGCAGCAGCCGAAGCGAACAGCTCATCGCTTGCCGCCCCGAAATCCCCGGCAAACGTAAATGCACCAGACGTGAGCACCAAGCCGAGCACCAATAGCCAGCTTAATGCAGTTCTGGTTTTGTTGTGTTTCATAATACTTCCCTCCTTGAATTAATTGGATTGCAATTGCCAACATTATATATGATTGGGAATAAAAAAGCAATCGCCTTTTAGACGATTGCTTGTGTGTGGATACGCTATTTTGTGTAGTGGATGAACATGTCGATCAAGTCAAGCATGTCAATCAAACCGTCGCCGTTCACGTCGCACATGCTTGCCGTGACGCCGTTGCCCCTGGAGTCGTTTACCTTCATCAAGGTGTCCCAATTGGGGGAATCTTCGTCAAAGCCGCAGTACAGCAGCAGGATGCCGAGATCTAGGCTGTCGGTCGTGTTGTCTTTGTTCAGGTCGTATTTCGACCATGTGAGCTGCTGGACAGAAGTCGTCGCCTCTCCTCGGGCAATCCAGCTGTCGCGGTATACCGGAGCCCAGTCCCATAAAATGTCATACCCGAAAGACTTGAAACCTGTCAGCTTTATGGTTGCGTCGCCTTGACCGCATGGTGAGAAAACGAACTTCAATACGTCCATCGCGGCACCGTTAGGCGGCGTCTCAAAACCAAAGGGCTCGTTTCCGGTGTAAACCAGTTCAATCTTGCCCCTCCATACGCCGTCCCCCATGTTCTCCCACAGGACGCCGCTGCTGGGCTCAAACCCGGAAAGGCTGACTATCCGGTCAAAGGCCAGCAGGTTGCCGTCTATTTCGAATTCAAATTCGAGAGTCAGCAAGCCTTTCGCAAAGCGGAGCGTAACAGTGTACTCGACGTCGCGCTCTATGTCGCTCACTGCGTCAGCGTCAAGGAACGCACCAACGGCACGACCTGGATATTCGGACGAAGTAAGGTTGACCACTTGAGCCGCTTTCACGTATTCCAGCTGCTCCAGCATTTTGATCGCCTCCAATACGTTGTCTTCTCCCGGTTCTTCGAGGAACAGCTCCACTATCCTTAATCCAAAGAAGCAGGACAGCCCCGGCCTGTCAACAATTTGAGAGAAGCCCATGCCGCCGAACATCGAAGGCAGCATCGCGGCGTCAACGTTTTTGTATTCGTCCTTGAGGATTACCAAGAGGGAATCCCCTGACCAGTGCGATTCTTTCCACCATGGCGCAGTTGGGGCACCAAAGGTGTAATCGAGTTTCAAGTTGTAATACGCACACAATTCCGGGTCCGCGTCTGCAGCGCATGCTGGTTCGGCATCAAGCACGAAATACAATTTCTTCAAACGTTCAATCGCCGCAAGGGCATGCTCTATGTCTTGGTCTTGCGCAGGGAGGTCCAGCCGCAGCACTCGGATAAAATCGTCGTGATAGCCCAGCACCTCCAGCTCATTGGCGGTCAAATCAACCATTCTGTCGAACCACATTTTATTGAACATCGAGAACAACGTTTTAGAGTCAACGTTGCTGAACTCGTGCTTCAGCCTAACCAATACGCAGTTAGGGTTGAAATCGGCGGGTATTTGCATATCGGGGTCCAAGTCATAATATGCGCAGAAGCCCAATTCAACATCTGGGGCATCAATAGGGCCTGTACCCCCATCGGCATAGTGCCGGTACCAGTTTGGTTCCGCGCTCAGCACGCAATCCAGTGTCAACAGCCGCTCAATCGCAGCCAAAACGTGTCCCTTGTCTTGGTCTTGTACTGGGAGTTCCAGCCGCAGAAACCGAAAACCAAAGTCGTATTCAGCTACGCCGCCCAGCTCCAATACCAAAGAGTTAATATCGATCAGTTTTGTAAAGCCCATGCCGTTGAACATCGACTGCAGCGTCTCGCCGTCAACGTGGTTAAATTCGTGCTTAAGCACAACCAATACGCAATCAGGCTTGAAATCCTGCACTGCCGGCGTCGTCAACGGGCTTCCCGAGCCATTGCCTCCATCGTAAGGGTTCAAGGCATAGCATGCGGAGGAGAGTAGTATTGCCTCCTCGTCAATATCGCTAGGTGCACCAAAGCCCAAACCAAAGGGATATAAGCGCCCGTTTGGGTCTGCGTACAGTACGTAATCCAGTTTCCTCAGTCGTTCTACCGCAGCTAATGCATATTCTACGTTTTGGTTTTCCACTGGGATGTCCAGTCGCAGAAGCCGATAACCAAAGTCGTATTCATCTATGCCGGCCAACTCCAGTACCCAAGCGCATATGTCGACCAATTTGTCGAATCCCATGCCATTGAACATCGAACACAGCGTCTCGGCGTCAACGTAGTCAAATTCGTGCTGTAGCATAACTGCGACGCAATCAGGTATTATATTCTGCACCTCCTCCGGCATCTTCATCGGACCGGGCGGCCGATCGTCAACATTGGCTGCTGCCATGGCTGCCACAGTGCTAAGCGTGAACACAAGGCAGACGATCAGAGCTATTGCAATGATTTTGTGCTGCGTGTTTTTGTTATAAATCTTTTTCACAAATAATACATACTATACTATACTATACTATACTATGCCGGGAACCTCTACTACAGACACAACTTAGCAAGCTAAACTGTTGTATGACAGTGGCCCCTCCCTCTTTGAAAATGTTAGTTAATCTTATGCCCCCCTTTCATCATATCGTTGCACGTGTTTTTTTACCTCACCTCCTTTGGATATTGAATACTTGTTTAAAGCACCGCTATGTTGATTATAATTATATGACTCTTCAACTTTTTTTGTCAACTATTTATTAGACGGTTGACGGTGTAAAGTTGTTCTGGATTATTCATAAAAATTTTTTTCATCCCACTTTTTTCATAATAACCAACGCGTCAAGTTCGCAAGCCATTGATGTTTTGCCCGCTTTGCAGGCTGCTTAGAGTTTGATTGCTTGTTCATAAAAAGGCGAGCCATGCGGCTCGCCTTAATCATTAGCATGACATAGGAACCGTCCCCTTTTGTCACTTGATGGATGTTCTACTTACTTACTGTAATGTATGAACAGGTCGAGTAAGTCGAGCATGTCAATCACGCCGTCGCCGTTGACGTCGCACATGCTCGCTGTCACGCCTTTACCCTTGGAGTCGTTGACTTTCACCAAGGTGTCCCAATTTGTGGAGTCTTTGTCAAAACCGCAGTACAGCAGCATGATGCCGAGATCCAAGGCGTCCACTTTGTTGTCCCTGTTCAGGTCGTACTTTGAGAAGGCCCTCTGGTCGATGTTGGTCGTGGCTGACCCGGCTTCGATGCGGGTGTCGTAGTAGTACGTTACCTTGCCGTTTGCGTCAAATCCGCTGGTCACGACATTCTTCAGCGTCAGGGTTGTGTCGCCAACTGCCCTTGGCGCGAATATGAGTTTTGCTATGTCGGCAGGTGCTGCAGACGTAAAGCCTTCGCTGTCCCCGGCTTTGTAGGCCAGAGTGGCTTTGCCTTTCCACATGCCGTCGCCCGCGTAGCTCCAGAGGATGTCGTTAATCGCAGTAAAGCCGTTTAACGTTTCGATTCCAACACCCGAAAGCATGTTGCCGTCAATCAGGACTTCCGCTTCGAGGGTCAGCAATTTGTCTGCATTGGCGACGGACAGGGTGAAACAGACGTCCTTGTCGATGTCGCTTTCTGCGTCCGCACTCACGCTTACCGAACAGTACACTACGTAAAGCAGCACTGAGCCCATGCGGCCGTCAACGTTGTCTGCGAACCACGATATAGTGCCGTCACCGTTGTCAATGACGCCTTTTGCAGGCGAGCCGTTCACATACAGGTTGATCGCTGTCGCCGGTTCCAGTGCGAACACGAACTCGACCTTGTCACCGAACGGGATTTGGCGCACCCTTTCAAACAAAGGGCTCGACTTGTCGAGGGTCGCTGCCCCAAGCAGGCCATTCCCGTCCCTTGACGTGACATCAAGTACTGCGGTGTTGTTGTCGCTGAACTCGACAGTGACCGTATCGAAACTGCGATACACTTCAATGCCGGCTATGTTAACGTTTGTCACAGCCGCTCTGTTGTTCGTCGAGGCGTTCGTGTTGGTGCCGCCGCCGCTGCCGGCGTTGGTACCGTATGTTGCAGAAGCACCGGTTAGCCCTGACGGGATTATACGCAAGTATTGCGCCGTGCATGGCGCGTCCAGAACCACGTTGGACATGACTGACCTCGAATCGGTGTTGTCAAAGTCCTCAACGACAGTTGTCCAGTTTGCGGCGTCTGCACTTGCTTCTATCCTCACATGGTTCGGGACACCGGCAAGCCAGTTGGGGGAGCCGGTGCCCACAGCCGCGCTCCAGCGCAGCATGACCCTGTCAAAGGTGGAAACCGCGCCCAAGTTTACGTAGAATGGCGAGCCCGAGGCGACTGTCGCCACTGCGCTGAGCGTACTGTCGATCACAGTGGTTCCACCGTTGGCGTTGTTGACGTTTGCTATTGCCGTGGCGTTGCTTGCGCTTGTTGCAGTTGCGGCGGTTCCGCTGTTTTTGGCTCTGGCCAAGTTGGTCGTTGCGCTCGTCGCAGTTTGCCCCACATAGTCGCTTGGCTTATATATGTTGCCGCCGCGCTCGGGCCTTTCGGCGATTACATTGTTGAAGCAGTTGACACCGACTACGACCGAGCCGTCAAGGTAGGCCTTAAGGTGCGTAACAGTTACCACGCGGCTCTCGCCGGGGTACAACGTGATCAGGTTGTCGTCGTATGTGGAGGGCAGCAGTTCTTTTTTGGTGCTGTCTTTGTACGCCTTTACCTCTATGCCGTAAGCGATCTTGTCTGTGTTGTTTGCGATCTCTACGGACTGCACATAATGCAAACCATCGGTTGCCAGCCCTCCTGCATCGTTTGCAACATCCAGATCAACAGGCTCCAAGGTGTTTAGCTGCGTCAGGTCGCCGGCTTGGTAGTAAGACGACCGCGCCCAGTTGTTGGTGTTGTGGACGCCCTCGCGACGCGGGACCGCATAGTCGTTGCGGCTTATAACGTTTCCGTTTTCATCAACCAGTTCGAGGCTTAGGAAGTACACGTCGGTTGTTGGCCTTGTCAGGGAGCTGTCAATCTCAGCCTTTGAGAACACCATCTGCGAACCCGTTTGCGTAGCCGCTCTTCGTCCGTATGAGGTTTGGTTCACCGTAAATCCGCCATCGACCCACGACTCGCCGGCGCCGGTTCCGATGTCGTCGCGCCTTATTGGATCTAGGCCTGTCATGCGCATTGTCGCTGTCCCGGCATAGCTGCTGATGCCGTCCGGCAGTACCCGGACGTCTTTAGCCACTTCCCCGTTGATGCGGTTTCCGTGGATGTCGTACATTTTCAGGGTAGCTGTGAGCGTACCCATGTCGTCGGGCGTGGTGTTCAGCACGTGGACGTTTTTGTTGTACGGGTTGTACATGATGTGTACCGGCTCGTTGGCCTTGCCGATGCCGTATGACGATCCGTAGGGGTTCATGTAAAAGTCCATCTGGTTCCACATGATTACCGGCCTTGGGGCGTTCAGCATCCAGTTGACAAAACCGGTGGCTGCGACAAACCTTCTGACGTTGAGTGCCTCATAGATCGCCCTCTGGTATTCGTATCCGAACAGCTGGGATTTGTATACCCATTCGTCAAGGTTGTCCGCGCCGCCGTACATGTTCTCGGCCAAGTTCACAAAGTTGTCGATCCTGGTGAAGTTTGAGTTGCCCCTGGCGGCGTGCCAGTTCCATTTGTTGTAGTTTCCGGGGCCAGTGCCCGAACCCACATGGCCTTGGTTGTGGGGCCAAAGGTTCTCTGCGGGGATGAACCGCAGGAGAGATTCTACGGCTGGGATGCCGCCGCCGCCGGCGCCTTCGGAAATAAAGGCGTAAATACCGCCGGTTGCGCCGTTTGTGGCTGCGCTATAGTAGCCTATCGGTGCCGTATTGTCATAGCCGTGACTCATTTCAAGGCCGCTGCCGGCACCAGTCAGCCGGGATATTCTGGTGCCCTGTGCAGCCGAGAGGGCTACAGCCACATCAAAAAACCTTAGCTTTCCTTCGATTTCAAAAAACTTTCGGGCAACCATTGCGTCGTTTGCGTTGTTGTTGTTGTAGTCCTTCGGATAGTCGCTTCCGTTGAGCCATGACAGCATGCACGGGTGCGAACGCAGGCTGCGCATCTGGGAGTAGACCGATTCATAGACGACCATGCGCTCCGCTTTTGACCAGTTGTTGCCGCTGGTCACTTCAAACCTGTCGCAGCACATGAAGCCCGTCATCAGCATGATGCCGTATTCGTCCATCAAGTCGTACAGGTTGTCGTTGTAGAACTTGCCTTCGTCGCGGATCATGTTCATGCCCATTGAGGCGACCACTTCCAGGAATGCCCTGTCGTCGGCCTCAGACTGCCGCACGAAGAGGTCGTGGGGGCAGAACCCGCCGGATTTGATGATGATGGGCTGGTGGTTCACGTAGAACTGCGCCATGTTGTTTGAACCGGCTGTTGCATTTGTCTCGGGCTGAGCTGTCATGTTGTGGTTTTCAACATAGGCCTCCCTGATTCCGAAGCGGTGGTGCAGCGTGTCGCTGGGAACGACGGCACCGTCCGCTGTGAATTCATAGTCCACCGTGTATAGGGGCTGGTCCCCGGTGCCGATCGGCCACCACAGGTCAGGTTTGCTAAACGTCCTGCCCTCGGCAACGATGATTTCGTTGTTGTACGTGTTTGCTTTAACTGTGGCGGGCACTTGCCATTGGTCAACTACTGCGCCGCTCTTGTTCCTCACCACCGCTTTAACAACGCCAGCCACGTCTGCCGGGCCCGGGTTTGTCGCTTCTATGAAAAATGAGAGCGATGCGCTGTCGAGGCTTCTTGCGACTTTTGAAACAACCAGTGGGTTGTTGATCTGCACTTTATCGAATGTTGAGACAAAAGCCCTTCCTACGAGGCCCATGTTGTTGTCTGAGGGCGCCGGATGCCAGTCGTGCCAGAAAATAGAGAAGTCGGTGCCTATAAAGTGCCTCTTGACTTTGATCTTGATGTTGTTTGGGGCGTCGTACTTGATGTAGGGCGTGGCGTCGATGTCGTAGGTCCTGAACGCGCCTTTAAAATAATCTTTGTATGTGTCAAAAACCGTGTCCCCAGAAGTGGCTGAGGCGGCAGGCGCCGTAAACGTAACATCGTTGTAGGTATACGGAGGCAACGGGTTGCTGCCTGCTGTCAGCCCTGTGTCACCACCGGCGCCGACGCGGTTTTTAAGTTCGTTTTCGTCTGTAATGTTCAGATTTTTGTTGACGACTTTGACGCCGTTGATGTAGATGTCAGCGGTGTAGTTGATGCCCTTGAACGTGAGCATGACATTCTTGCCTGCCTCGCTTGCGGGAAGCGTGAAGTCGGTGCTGTACCACCACGGGCTTTCAAAATCCGAACGGCTTATGTGCAGCAGGTTTTCGTCAAAATAGGGGTCGTACCCACCGTCGTTGTTCGGGGCGAAAACAAAATCATACATGTGCTCGTCAAGCAGCGAGCCCAGAACGGATCCTGGTACTGTGGCAGGCACCCAGCCAGCCGTGCCGCTTGAGGCGGCGATCGCCGCGTCGTCTGTCCCCAGCAGAGCCAAATCGGGGAACTCGGCCGCCAGCGTGGTGCTGCCCGCAGGCGCTATTTTCCACGCGGTCAGATCCTCAACATAGGTTGCAGAGTCGGGTGTTTCCTTGTTGACTGTCCCGGCGCCTGGGCCTGCTGCTGCCGCAGGCAGCAAAGCTACGACCATTGACAGGCAGACTAAAACAGCCAAAATGGCAAAAAATCTTCTTTTCATTTGCTAAGCTCCTCCTTCACAGTTTCATATGGCCAATCGTCAATGCCGCCCAAATGGTACACGTTTTCATAGCCTAATTCCGCAAGGAATTCGCATGCACTCGTGCTGCGCGCGCCTATTTGGCAATAGACCACGATGACAGCCTCCTTGTCAGGCAGCTGGCTTGCCTCTTCGTCAATCAGCGTATTAAGCGGTATGCAGATGCTGCCGGCTATGTAATTGGCGTTGTGCTCCGGTTCGCCGCGGACGTCAAGCAGTACGAGGCTGCTGTTGTCTTTTTGCAGCTCCAAGAATTCCTCTGGTGTAATCTCCTTGAATTTCTTCGGTTGCTCCTGTGCGCCTTCGGGGTAGGTCCGCAAATCCTTTTCCAGCATTCTCGCAAGTATTGCGCATGCTTCCGCCCTTGTCAGGGAAGCTTCCCCGTCAAACAAAGGCCCGGGCTTTCCGGTGATTATCCCTTTTGCGTAACACTGAGCGATCTCATTGTTGAACGGGCTTTGGCAGGGGGAACAGTCTTCAGGATAGTCCGTAAAGATTTCCACAAGCTTTTGTGCGCCGCTTGCCGGTTCCTCCTCATATATTTTTGTCAGGCAGTTGTTGACAATCCTGACTGCGTCAAACCTGACCAAGCCTTCTTCTTCCACGTCTTCTTTTATTATTACGCCAAGCTCAAAGGCCTTCGCAAGATACCCGGAAGCATAGCCTTTGTCGGTAGGCGCTATGACGCCGTATTCCCCTCTTATGATCATCGTTACGAACTGCGGCATTGTCACGCTTTCAGAGGGGTGGAAATTGCCGTCGGGCATGCCGGAAACCGCGCCGCTTTCAACCAGCAATTCAATGTAGCCCTCTGCCCAGTGCCCCTTTATGTCGGCAAAATCAGCAGCAGCCTGAACACCTAATGGGAAAACAGCCAGTACCAGCGCGAAAACGACTGTAAACACGATTGGCGTGCATTTGTTTTTTCTCTTCTTCATAGAATCACCCTGTAGTTTCTACATATTCCTTTATATTTATTTATGCTAATGGAGAAAGTGGGGGCGCCGGGAAGCGTCCCCTTTCTTTCTCCATTTGAGGTTGTGAAAGCTTTATGCTATGCTAGCAATTAATCTGAGCCTGCTATTTGGTGTAGTGTATGAACAGGTCGAGCAGGTCGAGCATGTCTATCATTCCGTCTGCGTTCACGTCGCACATCTTGGCAGTGACAGGGTTGCCCCACGCGTCGTTGACCTTGACCATAGTTCCCCAGTTCGGGGAGTCGGCGTCGAAGCCGCAGTACAGCAGCATGATGCCCAGGTCGAGGGCGTCAACCACGCCGTCCCTGTTCAGGTCGTATTTGGACCTTGCCACTATCGTTGTGGCAGTGCCGTTTTCTATTTTGGACCCGATGTATTTCGTCGTGCCGTCCAAGAAGACGACCCTTGCAGACGTCAGGGTCATGGCAGCGTTGCCGTACCCTTTTGCCGTGTAGGTGAATTTCGCAATGTCCACAGGTGCGTCAGTGGTTAGGCCGGTGGAGTTGCCCGAAGGCAGTGCCAGCGTCACTGCGCCCTTCCATAGGTTGTCGCCTGCATGGAGCCAGAGGACTCCGTTCATTGAGTCGAACCCATTGAGGCCCACAAGGCCCTTGCCTGCCAGCATGCTGCCGTCGATGGTGAATTCCGCCTCGACAGCCAGCACGTCTTTTGCGTTCATCAGCGACAAAGTGTATTCTGCGTCGTCATTGATGTAAGTTACGTTGCCGGTGGTGAGGAACGCCTGGATGCCAAAGTATACGTCGAGGTCCACGTCGCCGGAAAGGCCCGAAAGCGCGAGCGCCTTTGTGTCGCCCTTGTCAACCAACTGGTCTGAAACGTCAACGCCGTCTGCAAGCACACGCACCATCGGGCTGAGCGCGTCAGGCGCGAATGTGAGCTCAACGCTTCCGTCCGGTGCGACAGACAGGACTTTCCTGTTCGCGTAGGTGCTCTTGTCAATTGTCTTTCCACCGCTTGTGACAACGCCGTCCCCGCTGACCGATACGTTCACGTAATTGTTGAAAGCGTAAACGTCGAAGGCTGAGATGTTGTATGCACCTATGCCGCCGCTCAGATCGGCTCTGACATAACGGTAGGTCGCAGTTTTATCCAGCACGATATTATTCATGATGGAGCTGGATCCGGTATTGTCGACTTTAGCGAGCTCTGTCCACGGACCGGATGCGTTGTTGCTGCCCGAAATCGTGACGATGTCCGGACGGCCGCGCACATTGTTGGAGGTGGTGCTGCCGCCGTTCCAACGAGCCATTATTTGGTCGAACGCCTTTGAGGCGCCAAGGTCAATATAGAACCAAGCACTTCCGTTGTTGTAGGTGGGCGTGTAGATAGAGCTGATGTTGCTATCAATGAACGTCTTGCCGTTTATAGCGTTGGTTTCCTGCGCCGCAGCGACTGCTGTCACATTGCCCGGTGTACCGCCGCCGGAACCGGTGACGGTCCTATTTTTGGATAGGCTCCTGCTGCCGCCGATGTCAACGCCCGTATAGAGGTTTTTGATGCGGGTGGGTTTTTCACCTACAGTGATATCGTTGTTGTAGCAGGACGCAGTGATGACCGCGTTGCCGGCGAGATTGACGGTCCTATGGGTGACTTCGATGGTCCTAGCCTCACCCGGAAGCAGGACGAAAATGTTGTCAGTGTACTGGACCGCACCTATCAGGTCTGTGCGTGCATTGTCGGTATATGCGGACAATTTCACATTGTGCGCGATGGTATCGGAGTTGTTTGTTACTTCAACAGTTTGGGTCACGATGCCGTTCGCGGTCGCAGAACCGGTCTGAACGCATTTAAGATCCACAGCCGGCAGCGAGTTGAGCGAGGTGAAGTCCGCTTCCTGGAAGCCCTGTCCTGTGTTCCATGTGGTGGTCGTTGTGATGTCGCAGCGATGGGCTACCGCATAGGTGTTGATGCTGACGAATTCGCCGGTGCTGTCTGTCAGCTCCAGACGGATGAAGTATACGTCGGAAACCGCCTCGTTGAGCGACGCTTCGATGTCGTCATAGCCCCAGAGGGTGTTGACGCCGTATGATTCTTCAATCTTGCCGCCGTACTTGTAGGTGAACGGGACGTAGTTGCCGTTATCGTCAAGCGCAAGGCCGTTTCTTCTCTGTGTGAGCGACATGGTGCCGTAGGGCACTACGTCGCTGGCACCGTCGGGGGCTACGTCAAGCTTAGCCACCAGCGGGTCGTTGATCAGCTTGCCGTCGAGGCTGTAGATGGAAGCTGTAGCGGTCAAGCCGGGGTAGGCGTCCAAGGTGCTGTTGATGACGCTGATGTCATGATCGTACAGATTGTACATGATATGCACCGGCTCGTTGGCCTTGGCGGCGCCGTATGTTGCGGCGATCGGGTTCATGTACCAGTCGAACAGCTGCCAGTACATGCCTGGGCGCGCAAAGTTGAGCATCCAGTTGACTAAGCCGGTCTTCTGGGTGTACTTGTAATAGTTCCAAGATTCATACTGAGCCCTGTACTGGTCGAATGCCATGGCGTCCATTTTGGCAAGGTAGGATTCCAGCGTGGGTGAAGCGCCATAGGTGTTCTCTGCCATCGTCACGATTGCTTGGTGCGTACCGAAGGTGCCGCCGTTGGAGTTGTGCAGGTTCCACACAGTATAGTTACTGTTGTTGTTGTAGGGGTACAGGTTTGCGGCTGGCACTATCTTTTTAATAACTTCGATGGAAGGCAGGGCAGCACCGCCGAGGCCTTCGGATATAAACCCGAACGGGCCCTCGCCGCCGCTCTGGGCGCCTGCGGGGCTGAACATGTATACGGGCGAGTTGTTGTTATAGGACGAGTCCATATGGTGCCCTGAGTTGATGTTGCCCAACAGGTACGACCTGTCTAGGCAGCCGCTGGTAGCGGTCAGGCCGATCTCGTACCATCTGGCGTCGGCTTCAATGGCGTGGTACATTTCCTCAACCATCCAAGAGTTGCTGCAAGAGGACTGGCTGTAGCTGGCGGGCTGGTCGCTGCCGTTGTACCAAAGGCCGCCGCAGGCATGCTGCCTTAGGTTCTTGATCTGGGCGTACTGTTCCTCATAACCTAGGAAACGCTCACACTTGGACCAGGCGTTGGGGCTCTGGTGACGGTCGCAACAGCACCATCCGGTCATGACGAATATACCCGCTTCGTCGCAAAGATCCAGAAGGTTGTTGTCGAAGAACTTGCCTTCGTCGCGGAACATGTTGAAGCCGGCGTATTGGCAGTTGTCGACGACGCCTTGGTTTTGCCAATCGTTGTGGCGCAGGAAGAGGTCGGTCGGACAGTAGCCGCCGCCCCTTAGCACGACGGGCTGATGGTTGACATAAACCTGCATCATGTTGGCACCGTGATTGGCGGCGACAGTGTTTGCATTGCGGGCGGCGATTGAGCTGATGTTTATGTCGCAGTCAATCTGCCTGAGCCCGGCGCGATGGGTCAGGCTGTCGCTTACTGCGCTCCCAACCGCGAAGCTCCAATCGACGGTGTACAGCGCCTGTTTCGCCTGGTTGTTCATTGTAAACAACCACCAGAGTTGCGGATCTGAGAGTTTCAGCGCATCAAAGTCGTTGTAAGAGAAAGCGATCTCTTGGTTGTATTTCCCGGAGGGGATGGTGACTGCCTTAGACACATCGGCCACTGTGTTGCCCTGCGGGTCTTTTACGACGGCACGGGCGGTTCCGGCCACATTGGCGTCGGTCAAGTTGGTGGCGTCGCAGTACAGGTTGAGCGACGCGAGGCTCAGGTCTTCGCTCACTTTGGTGGCGACGGCTGGGTTGTTCAGGCGGACGGTGCCGGATGTGCTGATCCATACTTCGCCGGTCAGGCCCATCATGGAGTCTACCGGACGAGGATGCCAGTCCACCCAGTGGTAGGTGAGGTCTTGCTGGCTTTGGGGCCTCAAGATCTTAAATTTGATGTTGTTGACTTTGCCGGGGACGATATAATCGGTGACGTCAACGTCAAACCGGCGGAAGGAACCCACGATTAAGTCTTGGTATGCTTCGATGTCTTGGGAACCCCACTGCTGCGACCAGGCATTGCCGGTGTTTGTTATGTTTACCGGGGTGTTGTATGTCCAGCCCGCAGCGCCGGGGCTCCAAATCGGGGCGTTCCAAAGCTGCTCTTTTTCGGTGATATTGGTATATGTATTGTATACTCTTTCGCCGTTGACATAAAGGTCGCCCTCATAGGACATGCCGCCGATGGAGAGGGTCACTTTCTTCCCTGCCTCCGAGGCTGGAATCTCTACGTCTGTGCTGTACCACCACCGTGCGTTGCCGGTAATAAGCGAACCACTCGGCCCTTGGAAGTCACTGGCAGGGATGGCGGTGAACTGCCTGTTGAACCACTCGTCCGTAGTCCCATTTCTGTCCATAAAGAAATCATCGTAGACGCCGGCGTCAATCAGGTTGCCCAGCACGGTGCTGGGTGCCACGGCGTCGATCCAGTCTGACGTGTCGTAGTCTGGCTCAATGATGTCAGCGTCGTCGTCCAAGCCCAGATCTGTCAATACGCTGTGACCGGGTGATGAGGGTGATATCTTCCAATTGGACAACAGCTCAAAGTAACTTGGTGGCAATTTTACCTCTGTTATCTGCGCTGAAGCAATTGCCGGGATCAGTGTTACGATCATGGCAATTACTAGTATTGTGCTGAGTATTTTTCTTTTGGTCATGTTTTTCCTCCTTATGAAAATTCATGGTTGCGATTTATACCTGCCGGGCAAGCCGAATTGCACGGCTTGCCTAGCAGGCTTGATTCTTTGCTATTTGGTGTAGTGTATGAACAGGTCGAGCAGGTCGAGCATGTCTATCATTCCGTCTGCGTTCACGTCGCACATCTTGGCAGTGACCGGGTTGCCCCACGCGTCGTTGACCTTGACCATAGTTCCCCAGTTCGGGGAGTCGGCGTCGAAGCCGCAGTACAGCAGCATGATGCCCAGGTCGAGGGCGTCAACCACGCCGTCCCTGTTCAGGTCGTATTTGGACCTTGCCACTATCGTTGTGGCAGTGCCGTTTTCTATTTTGGACCCGATGTATTTCGTCGTGCCGTCCAAGAAGACGACCCTTGCAGACGTCAGGGTCATGGCAGCGTTGCCGTACCCTTTTGCCGTGTAGGTGAATTTCGCAATGTCCACAGGTGCGTCAGTGGTTAGGCCGGTGGAGTTGCCCGAAGGCAGTGCCAGCGTCACTGCGCCCTTCCATAGGTTGTCGCCTGCATGGAGCCAGAGGACTCCGTTCATTGAGTCGAACCCATTGAGGCCCACAAGGCCCTTGCCTGCCAGCATGCTGCCGTCGATGGTGAATTCCGCCTCGACAGCCAGCACGTCTTTTGCGTTCATCAGCGACAAAGTGTATTCTGCATCGTCATTGATGTAAGTTACATTATCGGTGGTGAGGAACGCCTGGATGCCAAAGTATACGTCGAGGTCCACGTCGCCGGAAAGGCCCGAAAGCGCGAGCACCTTTGTGTCGCCCTTGTCAACTAACTGGTCTGAAATGTCAACGCCGTCTGCAAGCACACGCACCATCGGGCTGAGCGCGTCAGGCGCGAATGTGAGTTCCGTGCTTCCGCCCGGTGGAACAGCTACTACCCTCTGGTTCACGGTTGAATCCTTGGTGATTGATTTTCCGTCGCCGACAACAGTCCCGTCTCCGCTGATGATGACGTTTGCGTAATTGTTGAAAGCGTAGATGTCGCAACCGGATACGTTGAAGGTGGTGATATTGGCTACAGAGCCGTTGAGAGTGACTTTAACGTATTGGTATTTCGCGGTTTGAGGCAGTATGACGTCAACCATGACTGAACCGTTGGTGTCGGCTCTTGCAAGCTCGGTCCAAGTGGCGTTGTCGTTGCTGCCTTCAATGACAATCCTGTCTGGGCGGTTTCTTATGGTGGAGCTGACATTGAAGTGAAGCATGAGCTCGTCGAAGGACATGGGTGCCCCCAAGTTAATGGAGAACCATGCGCTTCCGCCAGTGATGGGCAGTGAGCATGCCGAGTTCAAATAGGAGTCTATAAACGTCTTGTGCTGAATCGCGCCGCCGGGGTTGGCAGTCTGGCTGATTTGGGCTGCTGCGATTGTCGTTATGTTGGCGCCGGTGGTTCCGCCGGAAACGGTGACCGGCTTGCCGATTGACAAGCTCCTGCCTAGGCCAAAGCCCAGACCCGTGTAACGGTTCTTAAAGCGAACGGGCTTGTCGCCGCCGATCTGGTTGTTGTAGCAGGTCATGTTGATGAAGGCGTCGCCTTTCAGATTGCTGTCCCTATGGGTGACGGTGATGGTTCTGGTTTCGCCCGGGAACAGAATAAACAGGTTGTCTGAGTACTGGACCGCACCGATCAGGTCTTTGTAGGTGTTGTCGGTGTAAGAAGCCAGATACACGTTGTGGGCGACGACATCGGAGTTGTTTGCGATTTCGAGCGTCTGGGTGACGATGCCGCCTGCTGTGGCGGAGCCGGTCTGGACGCAGGTGAGTTCAGAGGCAGGTATCGCCTTCAGCGAGTTCAGCGGGGTATAGTCGTACCCCTGATGGATCGGCCCCACCGACTGGCCGTGCGCTTCCCAGCCGGAGCGCATGGGCACTGCGTAGTTGTTGTAGCTGACGACCTTGCCGGTGCTGTCAGCAAGCTGCAGGCGGATAAAATACACGTCCGAAGCCGCCTCGGTGAACGACGCCTCAATGGTGTCATAGTCCCAAAGGTAGTTAACGCCGTAAGCGTCCTTGATCTGGCCGAAATAGTTGTACAGCATGGGGGTGAAGGTGTCGGTCTCGTCGTCGTAATGCCAACCGTTTCTGAATCCCCATCTGCCATCGGGCTGTTTAACAGCCCATTTCGCAAGCTGACCTGTGGGCACATAGTTTGCCATGTCGCCGTACACCGTGGTGTCGCCGACGCTGTCCGGCGCGACGTTCAGCTTCTGCACAAGCGGAGTGCTGATCAGTTTGCCGTCCAAGTTGTAGATCTCCATGGTAGCCGTCATGTCGGGATACTCGTCGAAGGTGTTGTTGACGACGCTGACAAGGTGCTCAAGCTGGTTGTACATGATGTGGACCGGCTCGTTCGCCCTGGCGGCGCCAAAGGTTGCAGAGGTCGGGTTCATGTAGAAGTCAAACTGCTGCCAGTAGATGCTCGGCTTTGCGCCGTTGAGCATCCAGTTGACCAGACCGGTGATGTTTGTGTAACGGTGCTGGTCGAGGGACTCGTATTGCCCCCTGTACTGGTCGAGCTGCTGGGACATGGCCTTGGCGTGCCAAGATTCCAGATTGCTCGAGGCGCCGTAGGAGTTGTCCAATAGTGAACTGTACTGGTTCAGGCTGCTGTAGTTGCCGCCGCCCACGTTGTCCCTCTGTGCGCACAGCCTGTTCCATGCGGTGTAGTTAGAGGTGGTGGGGAAGGTGGTTCCGTTGTTCGCAGCGACGCTGTCGTTGTACGGCCACAGGTTCCCTGCCGGGATGACCCTCTTCATGGTTTCAATGGCGGGAATGCCGGCGCCGCCCGCGCCTTCGGAGACAAATCCCCAGATGCCGCGGTATTCCAACGGGTTGAGCCAGTAGCTGTGGGATTGGCTGTTGTAGCCGGCGTCCATATGGAAGCCGGTGTTCATGGAGCCTAAAAGCCTTGAGGGGTCAAGGCATGCGCTTGTGGCGGTGATGCCGATCTCGTCCCACCTCAGCTTGGCTTCGATTACATGGTACATCTCCTCGACCATCCAAGAGTTCGAAAGGGAGCTCTGGCTGAAAGATGCAGCCTGGTCGCTGCCGTTGTACCACAGGACGCCGGAGGCGTGCTGCCTTAGATTGTTGGTCTGGGCGTACTGTTCTTCATAGCCCAGGAAGCGTTCGCATTTTGTCCAGTTGTTGGGGCTCTGGTGGCGGTCGCAGCAGCACCATCCGGTGAAGACCACGATGCCGTTCTCGTCGCACAGGTCCAGAAGGTCGTTGTCGAAGAACTTGCCTTCGTCACGGATCATGTTGAAGCCCGAGTATTTCACGTTGTCGATGACGCCCTGGTTCTGCACGGGGTCATGACGCAGGAAGAGGTCGGTGGGGCAGTATCCGCCGCCCCTCAGCATGACGGGCTTGTGGTTGAAATAGAAGGTGATCATGTTTGAGCCCGCGCCGGGGGTGATCGTTGCCGCGTTCTGGGCGAAGTACGGTGTGACGTTGATATCCACGTCAACCTGCCTGAGGCCTGCGCGGTGGGTCAGCGCGTCGCTGACAGTGCCCTCGATAGCGAAACTCCAGTCGACGGTGTACAGGGGCTGGTCGCCTGACATGTACGGCCACCACAGCTGAGGATCGTCAAGGGTAAGAGCCGGGAAGTCTTTGGACTTAAAGGCGATCTCCTGGTTGTACAGTTTGGATTTGACTGTGGCGCTCTTTGACACTGTGGCCACCGTGTTGCCAGCCGGGTCTTTGATGACGGCACTGACGGTGCCTGTTATGTCGCTGCCTGTCAGGTTGGTGGCGGCACAGTACAGGTTGACTGACGCCGAGCTTAGATCCTCGGTCACTTTTGTGGCGACAGCCGGGTTGTTAAGCCGGACAGGGCCGGACGTGCTGACATGGACCTCGCCGGTGAGCCCCATCATGGAGTCATTGGGCCGAGGGTGCCAGTCCACCCAGTGGTAGGTCAGGTCTTGCTGGCTGTAAGCCTTTAAAATCTTGAACTTGACGTTGTTGGGCTTGCCGTCGGCATGCACGTAATCGGTGATGTCAATGTCAAACCTGCGGAAGGAGCCGGCGATTTCGCCCGCATAGGCTTCCAGTCCCTGCTGAGCATAATTGGCTGCCCAGGTTCCGGCTGAGTTGGATCCTGTGGCGTCTGCCCAAGCGGTATAGGGACCGTTGTCAACCAGCGGTCCGTTCCAAAGATCCTGAGGGTTGGTGATGTGGTTGTAATTATTTTTTACCAGTACCCCGTTGATGTACATGTCGGCGTGATAGGTTATGCCACCGATTGAGAGCGTTACCCTCTTTCCGGCTTCTGACACGGGAATGGTAAAGTCGGTGCTGTACCACCACCGCTGGGCGAAGTCGCTGGACGGCACAGCGTTGAACTGTCCGTTGAACCACTCGTCCGTGGTGCCGGTGAGATTCATGAAGAGATCATCGTAGGCGCCGGCGTCGAGCAGGTTCCCCAGAACTGTGCTGGGCGCCACGGCGTCGATCCAGTCTGCTGTGTCGTAATCAGGCTCGGAGATGTCCGCATCGTCGCCGCCCTTGAGGCCGTATTTCGCGTCGAGGGTGGTACCGGGCACTGAGGGCGATATTTTCCAATCGTGCAGCTGCGCCGAGTAGCTTGGAGCCTGCTTAACTTCCGTTATCTGTGCGGAGGCAATTGCAGGGACCAGTGTTACTATCATGGCAATTACTATTATTGTGCTGAGTATTTTTTTCTTTTGCATGCCTTTCCTCCAATAAATATTGTGAATAATGATGGGGGACGGTTCCCATTACAGTAAGACACAGGAACCGTCCCCAATTGTCTTATTTGGTGTAGTGTATGAACAGGTCGAGCAGGTCGAGCATGTCGATGACGCCGTCGCCGTTCACGTCGCACATGCTGGCTGTTACAGGCTTGCCTCTTGAGTCGTTGACTTTAACCAAGGTGTCCCAATTCGGGGAATCTTTGTCAAAGCCGCAGTACAGGAGCATGATGCCTAGATCCAAAGCGTCGACTTTGTTGTCCCTGTTCAGGTCGTACTTCGAGAAAGCTCGCTGGTCGATGTTCGTGGTAGCTGAGTTTGGCTCGATGCAGGTGTCGAAGTAGTACGTTATCTTGCCGTTTGAATCAAAACCGCTGGTCACGACTTTTGTGACCGTAAGCGTCGTGTCGCCTACAGCCCTAGGTGCGAATACCAGCTTGGCTACGTCGGTAGACTCCGCAGACGTAAAGCCTTCGTTGGCTCCGGCTTTGTAAGCCAGAGAGACTTTGCCCTTCCACATGTCGCCGCCCGCACTGGCCCAGAAGATGTCGTTCATCGCCGTAAAGCCGTTTTGCGCTTCGACGCCTATGCCCGCAAGCATGCTGCCGTCGATCAGGAATTCAGCTTCCAGCGTCAGCAGTTTGTCTGCGTTGGCCACGGACAAGGTGAAATTGACGTCCTTGTCGATGTCGCTTTCCGCGTCTGCTCTTACGCCTACCGAACAGTACACGACGTACAACAGCACCGAACCCATGTTGCCGTCGGTGTTGTCTGCAAACCAAGATACCGTGCCGTCGCCGTTGTCGATGGTTGTTGCCAGTGCGCCGTTTGCATACAGGTCAATTGCCGTCGCAGGATCCAGCGTGAACACGAACTCAACCTTGTCCCCAAACGGGATCTGGCGTACCCTTTCGAGCATCGGACTTGATTTGTCAAGGGTAGCTGCGCCAAGCAGGCCGTTCCCGTCCCTTGAAGTGACGTTAATGACCGCATTGTTGTTGTCGCTGAACTCGACAGTGACTGTGTCGAAGCTGCGGTACACTTCAATGCTGTTGATGTTTACGTTAGATGCGGCCGCCCTTGCGTTAGTCGAGGAGTTCGTGTTTGTGCCACCGCCGCTGCCGACGTTTGTGCCGTACAGCGCCGAGGCGCCTGTGAGCCCTGACGGGGTTACGCGTATGTACTGCGCCGTGCAAGGAGCGTCCAGAACCACGTTGGACATGGCGGATCTTGAGTTGGTGTTGTCGTAGTCTGCGACAATAGTCGTCCAGTTTGCTGCGTCTGTGCTCACGTCTATCCTCACATGGTTCGGAACTCCGGAGAGCCAGTTGACGCTGCCTGTGCCTACAGCTGAGCTCCAGCGTAGCATGATTCTGTCAAAGGTGGTAGCTGCGCCCAAGTTCACGTAGTAGGATGCACCAGAGGCGACTGTCGCGACCGTGCTGAGCGTACCGTCGATGACGGTGGTTCCGTTGTTGGCGTTGTTGACGTTGGCGATTGCGGTGGCGTTGCCTGCGCTCGTAGCCGTGACGGCAGTCCCGCTGTTTTTGGCCCTTGCCAGGTTGGTCGTTGCGCTTGTAGCCGTCTGCCCCGTATAGTCGCTGGGCTTGTATATATTGCCGCTGCGTTCGGGCCTGCCGGCGATGACGTTGTTGAAGCAATTGACGCCAATCACTACCGGACCGTTGAGCAGTTCCGTAAGGTGCGTAACGGTCACAATGCGGCTTTCGCCTGGGTACAGCGTGATCAAGTTGTCGTCGTAGGTTGAAGGCAGCAGATCCTTGCGGCTGTTGTCTCTGTACGCCTTGACTTCGACCCCGTAAGCGACTTCGTTCGTGTTGTTTGCAATTTCTACAGTCTGCACGTAGTGTATTCCGTCAGCCGCGAGTTTGCCGGCATTACCTGCAACGTCTAGGTCAACGGGGTTTAAGGTATTGAGCTGCGTCAAGTCGCCGGCCTGGAAATACGAAGACCTTGCCCAGTTGTTGCCGTTGTGTACGCTCTGGCGGCGCGGCACTGCGTAGTCGTTGCGGCTGATGATGGTTCCGTCTTCGTCAGCCAGTTCGAGGCTTATGAAGTACACGTCGGTGGTTGGCCTAATTAATGAGCTGTCAACCTCGGCTTTCGAGAACACCATCTGTGAACCCGTCTGGGTGGCAGCCCTGCGCCCATATGACCTGTAGTCAATGGTAAAGCCGCCGTCTACCCATGTTTCGCCGGCGCCGGTTCCAATGTCGTCACGCCTTACCGGGTTCAAGCCGGTCAGTCGCATCGTCGAAGTTCCGGAATAGCTGCTGATGCCGTCGGATCGTACGCGGACATCCTTGGACACGTCTCCGTTGATTCGGTTGCCGTGGATGTCGTACATTTTAACGGTGGCAGTCAGCGTACCCATGTCAACCGGGGTGGTGTTCAGCACGTGCACGTTCTTGTTGTACGGGTTGTACATGATGTGGACAGGCTCGTTCGCCTTCCCGATGCCGTATGAGGATCCGTAGGGGTTCATGTAGAAGTCCATCTGGTTCCACATGACCACAGGCCTCGGGGCGTTTAGCATCCAGTTGACAAAACCTGTCGCACCCACGAAACGCCTGACATTGAGCGCCTCGTACTGCGCCCTTTGGTACTCGTACCCGAACAACTGGGATTTGTACACCCATTCGTCAAGGTTGTCTGCGCCGCCGTACATGTTCTCGGCGATGTTCACGAAATTGTCGATCCTGGTGAAGTTCGAGTTGCCCCTGGCAGCATGCCAGTTCCACTTGTTGTAATTGCCTGGGCCGGTGCCTGAACCGACGTGTCCAACATTGTGGGGCCAAAGGTTCTCAGCAGGGATGAACTTCCAGAGGGATTCTACCGACGGGATGCCGCCGCCGCCGCCGCCTTCGGAAACGAAGCTGTATATGCCCGAGGTGGCGCCGCTTGTGTTTGCGCTGTAGAAGGCTGTCGGGACAGCAGTGTCGTAGGCGTGGTCCATTTCCGTGCCGCTTCCGGCGCCGGTTATGCGCGACGTATTGGTTACTGCGCTTGATACCGCGCTGGCTACGTCGTGGAATCTGAGCCTTCCTTCAATTTCAAGCATTTTGCGGTGCACGTTCCAGCTGTTCAAACCGTTGTTGTTGTCCTTCGGAGCGTCGCTGCCGTTGAGCCATGCCAGCAGGCATGGGTGCGAACGCAGGCTGCGCATCTGGCCGTATACCGATTCGTAGACGACCATGCGTTCTGCCTTTGACCAGGTAACATCGCCGCCGGTGCCGGGCTCGTTGCGGTCGCAGCACATGAAGCCGGTCATCAGCATGATGCCGTATTCGTCCATCAGGTCATACAGGTTGTCGTTGTAGAACTTGCCCTCGTCGCGGATCATGTTCATGCCCATTGAGGCGACCACTTCCAGGAACGCCCTGTCGTCTGTGTCAGACTGGCGCAGGAACAGGTCGTGCGGGCAGAACCCACCGGATTTGATGACGATGGGCAGGTGGTTCACGTAGAACTGCGCCATGATGTTCGAACCGGCTGTGGTGTTTGTTTCAGGCTGTGCAACCATGCCATGAACCTCTGCAGACACTTCTCTGATGCCGAAGCGGTGGTGCAGAGTGTCGTTTGGCAGGGTAGATCCTTCCGCTACGAACTCGTAGTCCACCGTGTACAGGGGCTGATCGCCGGATCCGAGCGGCCACCACAAATCCGGGTTGTTGAATGCCCTGCCCTCGGCGACGATGATTTCGTTGTTGTAGGTGTTTGCCTTGACCGTGGCAGGAGTCTGCCATTGGTCAACCACTGCGCCGTCTTTGTCCTTGACAGTCGCCCTGACTGCGCCCACCACGTCTACCGCGCCCAAGTTGGTCGCTTCAATGTAAAACGAAAGCGATGCGCTGCCTAGGTTTTCAGCGACTTTTGAAACAACGACGGGGTTGTTGATCTGTACTTTGTCGTATGTGGTGATAAAAGCCCTGCCGATCAGGCCCATGTCGTTGTCCGACGGGGCAGGGTGCCAGTCATGCCAGAATATGGAGAAATCCTCGCCTATAAAGTTCCTCCTGACCTTGACCTTTATGTTGTTCGGGGCGTCGTATTCGATGTAGGGCGTCAAATCGATGTCATAGGTCCTGAACGCGCCTTTGTAGTAGTCTTTGTACGTGTTAAACACTGTGTCGCTGTACACGGACGAATTTGAACTTGTGTTTACCCCTGTCGGGTCAACGTAGGTGTACGGAGGCTGTGGGTTGCTCCCGGCTACCCTGCCTTCATCACCGCCTGCTCCGAGACGGTTCCTGAGTTCGTTCTCGTTTGCTATGTTCAGGTTCTTGTTGACGACCTGTACGCCGTTGACGTAAACATCGGCGGTGTAGTTGATGCCCTTGAAGGTGAGCATGACGTTTTTACCTTCTTCGCTTGTGGGCAGCGTAAAGTCGGTGCTGTACCACCACGGGTTTTGAAAATCCGAACGGCTTATGTGCAGCAGGTTTTCGTCAAAATAGGGGTCGTACTCGCCGTCGTTGTTCGGGGCGAATACAAAATCGTACATATGCAAGTCGATGAGCGACCCCAGGACAGTGCCTGGAACCGTAGCGGGCACCCAGCCCGCCGTGCTGTCTGAAGCGGCTATTGCCGCGTCGTCTGTTCCCAGCAACGCCAAGTCGGGGAACTGCGCTGCCAGTGTAGTGCTGCCCGAAGGCGCGATTTCCCATGCAGTCAAATCCTCAACGTAGGTTGCAGAGCCCGGTGTCTCCTTGTTGACCGTCCCCGCTCCCGGGCCTGCTGCTGCTGCCGGCAGCATGGTAAAGATCATGGTCAGGCAGATCAGAACAGACAGTAGTGCAAACAATCTTCTCCTCATTTCATTTAACTCCTTTCGTTATATCCCATGCAATAACTTTTAACGGGCATCGGGAACCACGCGGTACGACGGGTCTATTGCCCTGAGAAGTATCACGCTGGCCTCAGCCCTTGTCAGGTTGGCCTCGCCGTCGAACATGGGCCCTGGCCTTCCTGTAATTATCCCTTTTGCCATGCACTGGCCGATTTCGTTGTCAAAGGGGTCGCGGCATGATTTGCAGCTTGGGTAGTCCGTCAGTTCTTTCACAAGGTCGTACACGTCGGACTCCGGTTGCTCATTGTAGATCCAGAGCAAGGAAGAGTTGACAATCCTGACGGCGTCGTACCTGTTCAGCGCTTTTGTGTTCGTTGCCTCGTCCGGCAATATGATTCCGAGTTCCAGTGCTTTCTGTATGTACCCGGAAGCCCAGTTGCCGTCGGTTGGTTTTATGTCCCCAAACTCCTCCCTGATGATGATCGTGACAAACTGCGGGAAGGTGATCTTTTCATTTGGCTGGAAATTGCCGTCAGGCATTCCGGAAATCGCCCCCCTTTCCGACAATTCGGCGATGAAGCGCTCAGCCCAATGCCCACGGGTGTCTGGAAAACCCTTTGACCCTGCGAAGGACTCCGGCGAGAAAGCCGGAACAAGGCAAATCAAAAACATGATGGCAAGCAGCGCCCCGTTGGTCAGTTTCCTTTTCATGCGAACAAACTCCTTTCCCATTAATTGCTTTTTAGGTGGTTCACTTGTGTTAATGGAGAAAGTGGAGGTGCCGGGAAGCGTCCCCCTCTTTCTCCATTTGAGGTTACTGAAGCTGTATCTTAATTGTCATGCCAAGCTTGTTATTTTGTGTAGTGTATGAACAGGTCTAGCAGGTCTAGCATGTCTATCATGCCATCCGCGTTCACGTCGCACATGCTTGCCGTGACCGGGTTGCCCCATGCGTCGTTTACTTTGACCAAGGCGGTCCAGCTTGGGGAATCCGCGTCGAAGCCGCAGTACAGCAGCATGATGCCAAGGTCGAGGGCGTCTACCACGCCGTCCCTGTTCAGGTCGTATTTGGACCTGGCGATTATGGTGGTGGCGGTGCCGTTTTCAATCTTGGACCCGAGGTATTTCGTCGTGCCGTCCAAGAAGACGACTCTTGCCGACGTCAGGGTCATGGCAGCATTGCCGTACCCCTTTGCCGTGTAGAGGAACTTGGCGATGTCCACCGGGGCGTCGGTTGTAAGGCCTGTTGAGTTTCCGGAAGGCAGAGCCAGCGTCACTTCGCCCTTCCAGAGGTTGTCGCCCACATAGAGCCAAAGCACGCCGTTCATGGAGTCGAAGCCATTGAGACCCACAAGGCCCTTGCCTGCCAGCATGTTGCCGTCGATGAGGAACTCTGCCTCGACAGCCAAAACGTCTTTGGCGTTCATCAGCGACAAGGTGTATACAACGTCGTCGTTTACGTAGGTCACATTGTCTGCGGTGAGGAAGGCCTGGATGCCAAAGTAGACGTCCAGATCCACGTCGCCGGCCAGACCCGAAAGGGTGAGCGCCTTCAAGTCGCCCTTGTCCACCAGCTGGCTTGAAATGTCGACGCCGTTTGCCAGCACGCGTACCATGGCACTGAATGCATCAGGCGTGAACGTAAGCTCAACGCTTCCGTCCGGCTCGACAGCCAAGACTTTCTGGTTTGCTAAGGTGTCTTTGCCGATCGTCTTTCCGCCGCTTGTGACTACGCCGTCGCCGTAGATGTTGACATCCACGTAATTGTTGAAGGCATAGACGTCAAAGCCGGATATCAGCAGCGAACCGGTGCCGGAGGTGCATGTAGCCCTGACATAGCGGTAGTTCGCTGTTTCGGGCAGCACGATGTCCATCATGATCGAGCCGCCGGTGTTGTTGTACGTGGCAAGGTTCGTCCATGGGCCGGAAGTGCTGTCGCTGCCCGCGATCACTACGGTGTCCGGACGGCCGCGCAGGGCGGTGCCGTTGTTGGCGCGGAGCATGACCTTGTCAAAGGCCTTGGTGGCGCCCAAGTCAACGTAGAACCATGCGCTGTTGCTTGAGAGTGTTAGGGTTGCGTTGGAGTTTGTGGCGCAATCGATGAAGGTCTTGTGGGCATTGGCCATGGTGATGTTGCCCGAAGAGATCGTCGTTATGTTGCCGCCGTTGCTCCCGGCTGAAAGGGTGACGGGCCTGTTGACGGACAGGCTCTTGCCCTGACCCAGCCCGTTGCCGGTATATACGTTCTTGAAGCGGACGGGCTTGTCGCCGCCCACCTGGTTGTTGTAGCAAGTCGCGGTGATAAAGGCGTCGCCGGCCAAGTTGCTGGTCCTGTGGGTGACGTCGATGATCCTAGTTTCGCCCGGGAACAGAATGAACATGTTGTCAGTGTACTGGACGGCGCCGATCAGGTCTTCCAACTTGTTGTTGGGGTAGGCTGCCAAATACACGTTGTGGGCGATTGTGTCTGAGTTGTTGGTGATGCGAAGGGTCTGAGTCACAATGCCGTCCACAGTTTTGGAACCGGTCTGGACGCATGTGAGCTCCTCAGCCGTAAGCGCCGGCAGGGAGTTGAGCGCCGAGTAGTCGCCGGCAGAGACCGGCGTACCCCTGTTCCAAGAGGTTGTGGTCGCGATGTCGCTGCGCATCGGGATCGCATAGGAGTTGTAGCTTACGACTTCGCCGGAGCTGTCTTTGAGCTGCAGGCGGACGAAGTACACGTCGGATGTCGCTTTGACAAGGGATTTTTCGATGTCGGCGTAGTTCCAGAGGATGTTTACGCCGTAGGCGTCCAAGATCTGGCCGTTGTAGGTGTACGCTACGTCGGTGAACGTGCCGTCCGCTTCGTTGTAGTGGGAAGCGTTCCTCTTTGGAGTCCTCGTCATGGTGCCGTAGGCCGTAGTCGGGCCGACGCTGTCAGGAACCACGTGGATCGTCTTCTCAAGCGTTTCGCTGACCAGTTCGCCGTCGATGTTGTAGATTTCCGCTGTTGCCGTCATGTTGCCGTAGTCGTTATATGTCCTGTTGATGACGCTGATGTCGTGGTCATAGATGTTGTACATGATGTGCACGGGCTCGTTAGCCTTGGCTGCGCCAAAGGTCGCGGTAGTCGGGTTCATATAGAAGTCGAACTGCTGCCAGTACATGCCCGGCCTTGCGTTGTTCATCATCCAGTTCACCCTGCCCGTTGTGTTCTTGTAACGGTGGTAGTTGAGCGCTTCGGACTGTGCCCTGTACTGGTCGAACTGGGCAGCCGATATCTTGGCATGATAGGATTCCAGCGTGGTTGATTCGCCGTAGGCGTTGTCCGAAATCCCAATCAGCGGCCCAAAGGTGGTGAACCCGCTTGTGGTTGCGTGCAGGTTCCATGCGCTGTAGTTTGTATTTGTGGTGCTGTTGTACGGGAACAGGTTAGCCTCAGGTATGAACTTCTTCATGGATTCAATAGGAGGTATGCCGGCGCCGCCGAGGCCCTCGCCGATGAACCCGAATGGGCCTACGCCTGATGAACCGACTGAGCCCGGGTTGAACATATGTGACGGCGACTGGTTGTCATAGGAGGAGTCCATATGGAACCCTGTGTTGATGCCGCCTAGCAGGTTTGAGACGTCTAAGCAGGCGCTGGCCGCCGTGATGCCTATCTCGTCCCATCTTGACATGGCTTCTACGCGGATGTACTGCTCTTCCACCATCCTTGTGTTCGCGTTGTTTGAGTTGCTTGGAGGCTCGTCGCTGCCGTTGAACCAAAGAAGGCCTGAAGCGTGCTGCCTCAAGTTTTTAATCTGTGCGTACTGGCCTTCATAGGCGTTGAAACGTTCCGCATGGGACCAGCCGTTGGGGCTCTGGTTTAAGTCGCAGCAGCACCAGCCGGTCATGACTAGGATGCCGTTTTCGTCGCATAGATCCAAAAGGTCGTTGTCAAAGAACTTGCCTTCGTCGCGGAAGAAGTTGAGCCCTGCGTATTTCATGTTGTCAATGACGCCCTGGTTTGCAACAGGGTCATGGCGCAGGAACAGGTCGGTGGGGCAGTAGCCGCCGCCGTCGAGTATAACGGGTTTGTGGTTGACATAAAACTGTATCATGTTGGCGCCGGAGCTGCCTGTGACAGTGGCCCTGTTCTGGTTTCCAAGAGGCGTGACATTGAGGTCCACGTTGATCTCCCTAATGCCTGCGCGGTGGGTCAGGGCGTCGCTCACCGCCCCTTCGATGGCGAAGCTCCAGTCGACTGTGTAAAGCGGCTGGTCTCCGGACATATAGGGCCACCAGAGTTTGGGGTTTGTCAAGACCAAGGACGGGAAGTCAGCCGCCCTGAAGGCTATCTCCTGATTGTACTTGCGGGCAGGGATCGTAACGCTCTTTGACGCCGTGGCGACAACTGCGCCGGACGGGTCTTTGACCACCGCTGTCGCGGTGCCGGCCACTGCTACGTCTGCTAGGCTAGTTGCGTCGCAATACAGGCTGAGCGTCGCTGTGCTAAGGTCTTCCGCCACTTTCGCGGAAACCGCCGGGTTGTCAAGGCGGACTAAGCCTGAAGTGCTGATGCTTGCTTCTGCTGTAAGGCCCATCATCCCGTCTACGGGGCGAGGGTGCCAGTCAACCCAGTGGTAGGTGAGGTCATTGCTTGCTGAGCTTGCCCTTGTGACCTTGAGTTTGATATTGTTTGGCGTGCCATCGGTGGTCAAATAGTCGGTGATGTCCACGTCAAACCTCCTGAAGGTGCCGAAGAAATCGTTTTCAAATCTGCTCAATTCCCCGTTTGCATACTTTGACGTAGTGCCGTGGCCGTTTGATGTCAGGTTGGAATAATTGGCCTGAATTGGCGGGCCGTTCTGAAGGAACGAGTGATCTGTTATGTTGTTGTATTTGTTGGTCAATTTCTGCCCGTTGACATAAAGGTCTGCCGAGTGCGAAATAGCTTTCAGCGTAAGCACCACTTTCTTCCCTGCTTCAGATGCGGGCAGTGTGAA
>WRJK01000024.1 GCA_009782285.1 Clostridiales bacterium | reverse complement strand
ACTGGCATGGACAAGGAGACTATTTACACATGCTATGTAAAGGAAAGCGGCAGGAAACTGCAGGGGATAATATCGCTCAGGACCCTCGTCATATCGGAAAGCGATGAGAAGATTTCTGACCTGATGCGAGAAGACTTTGTCTACGTAAACGTGTACGACGACCAAGAAGAAGTGTCGGAGGTGTTTAAAAAATACGGCTTCTTGGCAATACCGGTCGTAGACAGGGAAAACAGGCTTGTGGGGATAATCACATTTGACGACATTCTCGACGTTATCGAGGAAGAAACCACCGAGGACTTTGAGAGGATGGCCGGCGTTATGGACAGCACCGACAAGGAGTACCTCGACATCAGCGTTTTGAAGCACGTGATGAACAGGATTCCTTGGCTTTTCATACTGATGTGCTCGTACGTGATAACGGGCGGGATAATAAGGACTTTTGAAGGCGGGCTGGAAAAAATGATTTGCCTTGTGGCGTACATGCCGATGCTTATGGGCACCGGAGGGAATTCCGGGTCACAATCAGCGACCCTCATCATCCGCGGTATGGCACTGTCCGAAATAGAGCTTAAAGACGCAGGGAAGGTTATTTGGAAAGAGCTGCGCATAAGCTTCATCATTGGGGTTTTGCTCAGTTCGCTGAATTTCGCCAGGATATGCTGGCTTGACGGCGAGGGGCCGATCGTGGCTGCCACCGTCTGCATATCAATGATAGTAATAGTGGTGGCTGCAAAATCCATCGGGAGCATGCTCCCAATGCTTGCAAAAAAAGTTGGGATCGACCCCGCGCTCATGGCAAACCCTATGATCGCGTCGCTCACCGACATGGTTTCCGTAGTAACCTACTTCTTGATGGCTAGGGCGATTCTGGGGATATAGGAGTGGGGAGTTTGTAGTTTGTAGTTTGTAGTTTGTAGTTGGGAGTTGGTGAGTATTGAGTTAATAACTGCAGAGTATGCAGAGTCTGTAATAAAAGACCGCAGGAGGGATGCCCATAAAGGGGACTTTGGCAAAGTCCTTGTAGTCGCTGGCTCAAAAGGGATGGCTGGCGCAGCAATCCTATGTGGGAAGGCTGCATACAGGGCTGGGGCTGGGCTTGTCAGGGTTGCAATTGACGAAAGCCTGTTCCCGATAATCCAAATTGCGTTGCCAGAGGCTACGTGTGTACCAAGGCTGGCTTTCTCAGGGCATGACGCAATTGCGGCAGGTCCGGGGCTTGGCGATTTCCCTGAAAACGAAGAATTGATTTGCAGGGTGCTGCAGGAATGCGACAATACCGTTGTGCTTGACGCTGACGGACTCAACGCCCTTGCAAAGATGGGAAAGGCTGGAGCACTCAAGGCGGCAGCGGCAAAAGTCGTAATAACGCCGCATATGGGGGAAGCCAAGCGGCTGATTCCTAAAAGCCGGGTGGATAGAGAATGGCCGGCTGAAACTGCTTCAGACGAAAGCAGGCTTAAAATAGCGGAAATGTTGATAGATGAGACAGGTGCCATCGTGGTTCTCAAAGGGGCAGGCACGATAGTGGCGTGCACGGGGCATGGCGCCTGCATCAATACGACAGGAAACCCCGGCATGGCCACAGGCGGCAGTGGAGACGTCCTTGCGGGGATTGTCGCCGCGCTTGCAGGCCAGGGGTTAGAGCCGTGGGATGCTGCGAAAGCGGGTGTTTTTGTCCATGGAATGGCTGGGGACATGGCAGCGGATGCTGTTGGGGAGCATGGTATGACTGCAATGGATATAGTAGACATGACGGCGCTTGCTATTGAAAAAATCATGAATCGCAAAAGGAGGAGTTAGAGATGAAGAAAAAGTATTTATTGGTGGCAGGGGTCGCTGCATTGTTGGTAGTCGGCGTGGGGGCGTGGGCTGCAAGCGAAGGGCCGGGGTCGGAGGCCGACCCTGTTGTTAGCAAGAGCTATGTGGACGCAAAGGCGTCTTTTGCGCCTGTATTGCTTGGCGAAGGGCAAAAGCTGCTCGGATCTGAAGGCGCGGAGATAATTCTGCGGAGCGGCGAGGCTTTTGCGATAGACAACGGCGAAAACGGAGTTTCCGACCTGACGTCGGGCAAGGATCTTATGTCCGGCGACCAAGTCGCCTTGAATCATCTGCTACTTGTCCCAAGAGCTGACGGACGGGGCATTATGGCATTGACAGAAGCATGGGTAATGGTCAAGGGTATTTACGATATCCAATAGGCATTTTTAAAGAGGGAAGTATGAAGAGCTATTTTGACTATCTAAGGGAAAACAAAATTCTGCTGGCAGTGCTGGCAGCGGTGTTCATCGTTTGTTTTGTTGTGATTGGGTCGAGGTTTTCAATTGAAAGCAGGAACGATTCCTATGACATAGTGTTGGATTACAACGAGGTTGCTGCCATGGCAATGCAGTCGGAACATGACACCTCTTGGTGGCTCGCGAAGTTCAAGGACATGGGCATCAACAAAGTGGGGCTCATCGAGGAAAGCTTCCAGT
This sequence comes from Clostridiales bacterium, assembly GCA_009782285.1. Lineage (GTDB taxonomy): Bacteria > Bacillota > Clostridia > Peptostreptococcales > Anaerovoracaceae > WRJK01. The sequence goes on along the minus strand of WRJK01000024.1, from coordinate 31,153 downwards.
CGCTCATGGAAAACAAGGACGTCCGCCTTGCCGGCGCACTCATGGGCAATGTAGCCAAAGACGCATTCTGGCAGGCTCGCTACCCGGAGGAGGTGGCTGGCTGGCTGGACGACGAGGGGTATTCCTCATATGATGTATTGGTCGAAATGGAAGGGGAAAGCACGGTTTCGTTTGTCACTGACGCAGTTAAACAAAGATTTAACCCGGATGATTATCATATATTTGATATGGGAAGCGAAGCGTACATACTGTTTTATGGAACAGCAGACGTCACCCTGTATACAGGCCGGTACAAATACATGGACTCAATTGGTCAGGGTTTCGTTGAGAGGATAGATGCAGAGAATTCAAAGATAATGTACATAAGCCTAGGCCTTCTGCCTGAAAAGGCGGATATTATTAATAGCCTTGGGATGGAAATAGTTCCGCGCACCATGAGCTACAGGGGATGGAACGACACCAAATTCGGCAACGCAGTCATCGATAGCTTTTCAAAACGCGGCATAACCCCGAGGTACATGATTGTGGGCGGTGAGGCAATGCTCGGCATGGACGACGGAACAAGCCTTTCAGAGGGCTACATGAACAGGAACGGCATACCTGTTGGGTTGATCGAAAACACCACGCAGCTTCAGAACATCATACAGGGCGGAATACTGGAAATCACAGCAGAGTCAGGATACAACGCTGTTAGGGTGTTTACCATGTGGGACTACATACAGAGCAGGTACAAGTATTATGGTTATGAGGGTGCAGAAGAAATTGAAAACACGCTGTTCCGTGCTGTCACCGAGAGGAACATCCGGTTGATTTATTTCAAGCCGATTAAGTATTTCAAGGACCTGCATACTTACGTAACGGATGTTGGCGTTTATGAGGGCATGTTTGAAAGCCTTGAGAAAAGGCTTGCCGAGCACGGCATCCACTATGGGCCGGCTTCTGTGATAGAGGGCTACAAAGTACCTCGCGCTTTTAAAATGCTTTTCGGGATTGGCGCAGTCATCGGCGCGGTGCTGCTCCTGCGCAGTTTTTTGCCTTTGAGGAGGAAATCGTATTTGCTGCTTGCAGGAGCAGGTGCTGTTTGCGTACCGGCTGCGTTCTATGTCATGCCCAATACGTCGGAGCTGGTTGCGAGCCTAGCCTCCGCTATAGTTTTTGGGTGCCTCGCAACTACGTATTTTACTGCAAGGAGCAAGCATTTTTCGGAACGTCTGGCTCGGGACGCCGGCATACTCAAAATCATCTTGTACAGTGTGCTCACCTTGGCAGTATCGGTTGCAATTGCTTTTTTGGGCGGCATGCTGACAGCTGCGCCGCTCTCATCCGTGAACTACATGCTGGAAATAGACATATTCAGAGGAGTCAAGGTGGCACAGTTGCTCCCGATAGCGTACTTTGCAGTTGCGTACCTTGCATATTTTGGTGCCGGCGACAGCAAAAAGACGGCTGGAGTGCTGGAATTCAAGGATTTGCGTGATTTGCTCAACTCAAGCTTCAAGCTTTGGATGCTCCTTGCGGGCTTAGTGCTGGGAGGGCTTGGCGCCTACTACATCATGAGGACCGGGCACGATTCGCCTATAGAGGTTTCGCGCTATGAGATGCTGTTTAGGAACACGCTTGAAAACGTGCTGGCTGCAAGGCCTAGGACAAAGGAATTCCTTGTGGCGTTCCCTGCTCTGATGATGATGGTGTACACGTCGGTGAGGCGATTCAAGCTGTGGCCGATGGTGTTTGGGATTGGCGGAGTCATAGGGATGACTTCTGTAATCAACACTTTCCAGCACATAAGGACGCCCCTTTACCTTGGGTTCATCCGGACGGGGTATTCGCTGCTGTTTGGGATAATCGTGGGAGTAGCCGCTATTTTGATCTTTGAGGGCCTTTTCAGAGCATACAACAGGTTTTTAAGGAAATACGTCGAGGCAGCAGCTGATGTATAAAATACTGATTTCGGGCTATTACGGTTTCAACAACATCGGAGACGAGTCCATTCTTAAAGCGGTTGTGGACAACCTGCAGGGAAAGCTTGACGGGATTGAGGTGACAGTGCTCTCGCAAAACCCTGCGTCTACTGCAGAGAAATACAGCGTCAGGTCGGCGAACAGAAAATCTATCGGGGCGATAATTTCAGAAATTAAACGGTGCGACCTTTTAATAAGCGGTGGGGGCAGCTTGCTGCAGGACGTGACAAGCAGGAGGAGCATCATATACTACCTGTCGATAATGAGAATGGCGCTTTTCATGGGCAAGAAAGTTATGGTGTACAGCCAAGGGATAGGACCGATAAACTCCGAATACAACAGGAATCTGACGGCGAGGGTACTGCGGAAAGCCGACGGCGTAGTCGTTAGGGACGATTCCTCAAAGAAGCTGTTATCAGAAATAGGGATAAACCCAAGCAGCATAGTCGTGACGGCAGACCCGGTGCTCCGAGTGAAGCCAGTCGCTAGGTCGATCGGTAGGCAAATCTTGGTAAGCGAGGGGTTTGTCAAGGCTTCAGGGAAGATCACAGTCGGCTTTGCAATCAGGGAGCGCAATTGGGACGAGGCTTTTATCGGTGAGCTCTGCGTTTCAATGGAGCGGCTTATCGAGGAGCGGAACGCCCAGATAGTATTGATCCCTTTTCATTTTTCTGAAGACATGCCTGTTATCGAGGAAATCGAGAGAAGGCTTGCAGGCGAGGTGTTTGCGGTAAAGCACAAGTACCTGACAGAGGAAATGCTGAGCATCATTGGGAACATGGACGTTTTGGTGGGTGTTAGGCTCCATGCGCTGATCTATGCAGCAATTATGGACGTTTCGATGATCGCGGTCTCCTACGACCCGAAGATCAATTCCTTCATGCACTCAATCGGGATGAAAGCCATGTGCAGTATTTACGATTTCACAAGCGAGTTCTTCATGGAAGAGTTCAGCAAGGTGATGGCGAATGGGGAAAAGACGAGGGAAACAGTGCAGCTGAGGGTAAAAGAGCTCATAAAGAAACTCGAAAGCAACGAGGAAATCATAAAAAAACTGATGGAAGAATAAGCATGGCAAAAAACGAAGAAAAAAGAGCGAGGATACTTGGCGTTCCTGTGGACATTGTTACTAGGGCAGAGGCGATAGAGATATTCAAGGGCTTTATGGGCGCGTCTGGGTGCAGCCTCGTGGTTACGCCCAATTCGGAGATCGTGCTCGCAGCGTCCAATGACCGTGGGTTAAAAACCCTCATTGAAAACGCAGGGCTGATAATTCCTGACGGTGTCGGTCTCGTCTACGCGTCGAAGATACTCAAAATACCACTTATGGAAAGAGTTACCGGCATTGATTTTTTATCTGACGTCTTGGGGTACCTGCAGCATACCGGCAAATCGGCATACTTTTTGGGGAGCAAGCCAGGTGTTGCAGAGCTTGCCACAGAAAACATGAAGGCTAAATTCCCAAGCTTAGTGATTGCAGGGTATCATCACGGGTACTTCGGCGAAACTGACGAAAAGGCCATTATCGATGACATAAACAGGTCGGGGGCGCAGTTTCTATGCACCGCTATGGGGTCGCCCAAGCAGGAAAAGTTCGTTTATGAGCATAAGGAAGAGCTTGCCAACGTGCGAGCTGCAATGGGCGTAGGCGGGAGCCTCGACGTTTGGGCAGGGAATTTGAAACGCGCCCCAGAGTTTTACCAGAAGCATGGCCTTGAATGGCTTTACCGGCTTTTGCAGGAGCCGTCGAGGTACAAGAGGATGCTAAAGCTTCCGGTATTCATGATTAAAGTAGTTTTTTCGAGGAGGGGGTAGTTGGGGGAGTTGGTAGTTGGTAGTTGGTAGTTGGTAGTTGGGAGTTTGTAGTTGGTAGTTGCTAGTTGGTAGTTGGTAGTTGGTAGTTGGTAGTTGGTGGTTTGTAGTTGGTAGTTGGGAGTTTGTAGTTGGTAGTTGGGAGTTTGTAGTTTGTAGTTGGTAGTTGGTAGTTGGTAGTTGCTAGTGGGTAGTGGGTAGTTTGTAGTTTGTAGTTGGTGGTTGGTAGTTTGTAGTTTGTAGTTTGGAGTTGGTAGTTGGTGGTGGGTAGTTTGTAGTTTGTAGTTTGGAGTTGGTAGTTGGGAGTTGGTAGTTGGGAGTTTGTGGTTGGGAGTTTGTAGTTTGTAGTTGGTAGTTGGTAGTTGGTAGTTGGTAGTTGGGAGTTGGGAGTTGGTAGTGGGGAGTTGCTAGTTGGTAGTTGCTAGTTGCTAGTTGCTAGTGGGTAGTTGGAATAAGGAGGGAAATGATGGAATGCAAGAATTTGGAAGGCGTGGCGAGGAGTATCAGGACAAGCGTCATTAAAGGGATACATGCTGCTGGCTCGGGGCACCCGGGGGGGGCACTGTCTGCGGCGGACATTGTGGCGGCGCTGTATTTCGGTGAGATGAACATCGACCCGGAAAACCCCGAAATGGAAGGCAGGGACAAGTTCGTTCTGTCTAAGGGGCATGCGGGCCCAGTACAGTATGCAGCACTTGCGGAAAGGGGTTTTTTCCCGAAGGAGGACATTTTAGGCTTGCGGAAAATAGGGAACAAGCTTCAAGGCCACCCAGATTTAAGAAAAGTGCCCGGTGTTGAGATGTCGACGGGTTCCCTCGGGCAGGGATTTGGTGCAGCAGTGGGCATGGCGATGGCAAACAAGCTGGACGGCAACCCCGGCAGGGTGTATGTCATGCTGGGGGATGGCGAACTGCAGGAGGGCATAGTATGGGAAGCCGCTATGTCAGCGGCCCATTACAAGCTTGACAACCTCGTTGCCATTGTCGACTGGAACGGCCTTCAGATAGACGGACCCAACGACCAGGTCATGGCCGTCAGGCCAGTGGACAGGAAATTCAAGGCTTTTGGCTGGAACGCGATCGTCATTGCAGGGCATAATTTTGAGCAGATAGAAGCCGCTTTCGCTGCAGCGAGAAATTGCACAGGAAAGCCCACGGCAATTGTAGCAAAAACCTGTAAGGGCAAAGGGGTGAGTTTTATGGAGAACAACGCGGCGTGGCACGGGAAAGCGCCCAACGACGGTGAGGCAAGGCAAGCACTGCTTGAGCTTGGAGGTGAGTGGTGATGGAAAAAATGGCTACAAGGCAGGCTTACGGCAAGACTCTTGTGGAGCTTGGCGCAAAATACAGCAACTTGGTGGTTATGGACGCAGACCTTTCCAAGTCTACGATGACGGCTGAATTCGGGAAGGCATACCCAGAGAGGTTCTTCAACATGGGGATAGCGGAACAAAACATGTACGCTGCGGCAGCCGGGCTGGCTATATCTGGAAAGACAGTCTGCGCCAGCACGTTCGCGATGTTCGCAACGGGTAGAGCCTTTGAAATAATCAGGAATTCAATCGGGTACACGAAAGCGAACGTTAAGATATGCGCGACACATGCGGGGATCACTGTCGGGGAGGATGGCGCAAGCCATCAGACCTTCGAGGACATCGCGCTGATGAGGACAATCCCGGGGATGACGGTGATAAACCCCGGCGACGGCATTTCTGCAAAGTTACTGCTGGAAGGGGCAATAGAGCTTGACGGACCTGTTTACATGCGGCTCGGTCGGGCGGCAGTCCCTGTTTTTTATGAAGAAAGTGCTAAGCTTGAGATAGGCAAGGGTAGCTGCGTCAGGGATGGGAAGGACATGACGATTGTAGCAACCGGGATTATGGTGAGCAAAGCCCTTGAGGCGGCAGGCATTCTGGCGGAAAAAGGCATAGACACCAGAGTGATAGACATGCACACCATAAAGCCCTTGGACGAAGAGATAATTGTCAAGGCGGCGCAAGAAACCCGAGGAATCGTAACCGCAGAAGAACACTCCGTAATCGGTGGGCTGGGAAGTGCCGTAGCAGAGGTTGTCGTATTGAACTGCCCGGTGAAGATGGCGTTCGTGGGCCAAAAAGACATCTTTGGAGAGTCAGGCAAGCCAGACGAACTGCTAGCAAAGTACGGGATGGAAGTGGTTGACATAATACGAGCAGCAGAGGGGCTGCTATGATAGAAGGCATCAATGACAGAATTAAAAAACTGGAAGACAAAGGCGTAAAGATAATTGATCCTAGGCAAACATATGTTGCGCAGGAAGTGAGCCTTGAGAGGATTTTTGCCGACAGCACACTATACCCAGGTACACGCTTGACGGGCAAGCGAACTCTTGTGGGATCCTATGCGGATATAGGCACAGAGGGGCCTGCTGCAATTCATGACTCGATCGTCGGCGCACATGCGGTAGTCGCCAGTGGCTACCTAGAGGAAGCGACGCTGCTCCCTCGGGCAAAAGCGGGGGCAAATGCGCACTTTCGGGCAGGGACTCTGTTGGAAGAAGATGCTGTTACTGCCCATGCAGTTGGTTTGAAACAATCAATACTCATGAACAGCGTCACGTTGGGGTCGCTGATCAACTTTTGCGACGCGTTGATATCCGGTGGCAGCTCCAGAAAAGACCACACTGAGGTGGGGAGCGGGTTTGTCCATTTCAACTTCACACCATGGGGAAAAAGCGGTGACAAAGCTACTCCGTCTTTGATTGGAAACGTTACAGAGGGCGTGTTCCTTGACAGGGAACGGATTTTTCTTGGAGGGCTGTCTGGGATAGTTGGGCCGTTTTCTGTAGGGTTTGGCGCAATGCTCCCTGCTGGACAGATTGCAAGAAGGTCATCGGTTGACTCAACTGGGAGCATAAGTGCAGAAAGCCGCAGGTACGATGAGACGGGGCGGGTGCCAAGTAAGCCCGCTTTCTCGAAAAAGCGGCTGGACAGCATACGCGAGATGAACGCTGAATTCATCGTGCAGGTATATGCGCTTCGTGAATGGTATTTGAAAGTCAGGCTTGTCAGAAGTCACCGCCAAGGCGACGAAGAACTGCAGCTCGTGCTCGCTGGTGCAATCGAAACAATTGAAGCCTGCATACATGAACGGTTAAAAAGGTACAACAGTTTTGCCAAAGAGCATGAATTGACAAGCCCAATGGATGAAGCGCTTTTAAACAGCGCACCCAAAGGCATGGAACTTGATCTGGACTGGAAGCCGGAGCTGGATTACAGCGATTGGGTGCGGGGGCTTGCCCAATGGGAAAAACAGGGGCTCCATTCCTGGCTGTGCGGTGTGGCGAGTGAACTAAGGAGAGTTTTATAACATCCACACTGTCTGAACATCGAAGAGAAAAAATAGATTAACAAGGTAGGAAAGGCGGTGATTATCGATGGCAGCTACTACATCAGGCAACTGTTACATATGTGGTACGCAATTGGGCAAAACAGCTATGAAAAACCATATCCTAAAGGTGCATGACGATCCCGAGGGAGACCAGCAATGCCTGCTCCTTAAAGTTGAAGGGGCTTACAACAAAGACTATTGGCTTTATATTGACGTCCCGGTGGACAAGACTTTGACAGCAGTCGACACTTTTCTGCGCAAAATATGGCTGGAATGCTGCGGCCATCTGAGCGCGTTTCGCTATGACCGCTACACCGAGGTAGGAAAAAGCCGCAAGCTGGGCACACTTTCAATCGGCGCAAAGTTGAATCATGAATATGATTTCGGCACAACAACAGAAACGATAATCACAGTGGTTGCCGTGGTTAAAAGAAGGAAGCAAAGGGAGTTGGTCAGGCTTCTTGCCAGGAATGTGCCGCTTGAATTCGAGTGTGCAAATTGCGGAAAGACAGCTGAATATATCTGCTGCCAATGCATATACGATGTAGACAACCCGTTTTACTGCGGCGATTGCGCAGAGGAACATGAAAAAGAACACGATTTCATGCTCCCGGTAACCAACTCCCCACGCATGGGCGAGTGCGGTTACGATGGTGAGTTGGACGTTTACGAGTTTGATCTGCAAAAAGTGGTTGCAAAATAGATTAAGATAATATAAAATGTCAGCATGATTGCTCAGGTCATTGAGTAAAAATGCTCATACGGTTGAGTAAAATTGGGCAAACAGAAGGTGGTTTCGCATGGATTTTCAAAGGCCGCTGTTAGGTACGCTGCTTGGGCGCGTTCGTGAACCTCGGAGGTTCATTCAGGTAATAGCCGGGCCAAGGCAGGTAGGCAAAACGACGATTGCGCTGGCTTTGCGGAGCAAAATAGGCGGGCTTGCGGAATACCACAGTGCAGACGATGCAATTACATACGGGGCTGAGTGGATAGACCAGGTTTGGGAGTCCTTGCGAATCCGGATGCAACTGGAAAAGAAAAAAAACGCGGTTCTGATCCTCGACGAGTTGCAGAAAATCTCCGACTGGAGCGTAGCAGTAAAAAAACATTGGGACAGAGACACTCGTGAAGGTCGGGACATAAAGCTCGTTTTGCTTGGCTCCTCCCGTTTGCTCCTCATGGACGGCTTATCCGAGTCACTGGCAGGGAGGTACGAACTGAACTACGCAGAACACTGGAGCTTTGTCGAAATGCAAAAAGCGTTTGGGTTTTCTGCGGAACAATACCAGTGGTTTGGCGGGTATCCAGGCGCAGCGGTATTTGTTAATGACGAGCTCCGGTTCAAAGAATACATACGCAACGCAATTGTTGAGCCGACTGTGATCCGTGACGTCTTGATGACGGCAAAGATTGATAAACCTGCGCTGTTAAAACAGTTGCTTGAGGTAGGTATTTGCTACAGCACCCAAATCATGAGCTTCAACAGAATGCTTGGGCAACTACAGGACGCCGGCAACACAACAACGCTGGCAAAGTACTTGAGGCTTCTAGACCAAGCTGGATTGCTGTCTGGTTTGAACAAATACAGCGGGCGTAAAATCGAAACGAAAGGGACGATACCCAAATTCCAAGTTCACAACACAGCACTGCTGTCTGCCATGAGTGAGCTCACATTTGAAGAAGCTCTCATGAACCGGGCAGAATGGGGGAGCATTTTTGAAAGTTCAGTTGGTGCCCATCTGATCAACCAAGCAAACAAACTAGCGAACGTGTCCCTCTATTATTGGCGCGAAAACGGCGCAGAAGTCGATTACGTAGTCGTATACGGCAATCAAGTCATCGGTATTGAAGTAAAGAGCGGGGACGAGAGCATCTCTAAAAAAGCAGCGGAGGCATTTGCAGTGCGCTTTCCGAAAGCAAAGCTGATACTGGTCGGGAAGCACGGCATCCCATACGAGGTGTTTATGAAAGCGAAGCTGGGCGACATCGTTTCCTCTGTGGCAGGACTGGAGGATGGGCAAGTATAAAATGATGAGAAGCAAGTTTTCAAGAGTTTTCGTCATAGTACTATCTATTTTTCTTGTCATCGGCGTAGTTTTTACTGCATACGCCGGCCGGGCTTATCACATAAAAACCAAGGGGGTTTATTTGAAGCCATCCCAGGATTTTGAGATACATGATGTCCAGCATTTCCTGCAAAACGACCCCGAGTGGGGCAGCGATCTGATAGGCAATTCAATGAGCAGCTTGGCTGGGGCGGGCTGCTTGGTTGCATGCGCGGCAAGTGCCGCAACAGATTTGGGCATACCTGTTACACCAGGGGAATTCAATGCTAAAATGACTGCAGTCTCTGGCTACCAAGGCAACATGTTGATTTGGCACAGGATAAAGGACGCCTTACCTGGAATTGACTATAAATACACGAGGATTCCGTCAAGCACGACGATAGAGAAGGATTTGAAATCGGGGCGGCTCCCGATAATCAACGTGAAGTACATGGGCAGCGGCGTTACACATTGGGTGCTGGTTGTCGGCGCAAAAGACGGTGAATTTCTGGTGTACGACCCGTTGAATATTGACAAGGAACCAATAGCGCTTTCGACACACGGCAAAGTATTTGCATATAGGGTGCTTGTCAGAGAGTCATAGATTCGGACGAGTACTGTCGTTTTGTGGCCGATGGAGGTATAAAGCACATCTGCGCTATGAACAGGAGTAGGGTGGAATTGGAAAAATAGAGGAGGCTAGATGGACACACAGTTAAAAGAAAAACTAATCGCCGTATTTACCGATAACGGCGTCATCCTTGACACCGAGGCTACTAAGGACAAACAGGTTTACATGAACGAAAAGCTGCTCTCGGATTTCAGGGCAGATCCGGACAAAGCCTTGCTTTATTTCGGTTTTACGGACAAGTCGACGGATATGTCTGCGTCGCTGCTTTTCCTGCATGGGCTTGCCGCGTTTTTCATCGAAAAGTTGTCGAAAGACCCAACACTGGAAATCACGCGCAGCGCAGCGCCCCTTGCGTCTGACGAAGTTGGCGCCATAATCCAAAAGACGCCTTTCGCAACCGGCGCTGAGTTCATCGATGCACGGTGGCTGGAGGGAATGTGGGAAAAGCTCACGAGAGTCTTTGAAGCCGAGCTGGAGGGGTTTGACGGCACCGCTGCACAGTATCTGTTTGTGCACAACAGCAACATCAATGTCGTTGGCCGTGTGTTTTTCCACCTTGTAGAAAATAAATCTGATGAATGCCCTTTCGCTTTCCTCGCCACGTACAGCCGGAAATCAGCGGGTTCGGCAAAAGCTGAGCACGTCCCACTGAAAAACGCGCTGCTGGAATACAAGGGTAACCAAGGGCTGCTGCTCCAGCTGCTTTCGACAGTCAGCAGGGCGGCAGACAAGAGCGATTTCATCTCGGAGCTTGTTGAAAGCGGAGAACTGTTTTCTCCGCTGCGTTTCACTGCTGGAGAAGCTTACACGTTTTTGAAGGAAATCCCTTTATACGAGGAGTGCGGCATCATGTGTCGCATGCCCGACTGGTGGAAAAAGAAGTACAACACTGTGAAAGTTGCTGTATCCATTGGTGAAAAACCGCCTTCTCAGGTGGGGCTCGACGCGCTGCTGTCATTTGACCTCAAGTTGAGCCTTGGCGGCGAAGCTATTACGCGAGAGGAGCTTGAACAACTGCTTTCCCAGACAGCCGGGCTGTCTTTTCTCAAAGGCAAGTGGGTGGAAATCGACCACGAAAAGCTCAAGGCGGCACTTGCCGCTTACGACGAGGCGTCCGGTATGGCTGAAGAGATGACGTTGTTTGAAGCGATGCGGTTTGAAATGGGCCTTGGAGAAAGGGGCAGCTTGCGTTCGGAGAACGCATTTGAGGTTTCAAACGGTCAGTGGCTGAGCCAAGTGATGAGCGGCCTTGCAGTGCCCGAAAGGCTTGCAGGCCTTTCGGCAGGGGGCGAGTTCAAAGCATCCCTGCGCCAATACCAGCAAAACGGGCTGGACTGGCTTGCAACGATGAAAAGCTTTGGGTTTGGTGCTTTGCTGGCAGATGACATGGGGCTGGGGAAGACAGTGCAGGTACTTGCGCTGCTAGAGCATTTGCGTCAGGGAGGCGAGTGCAAGTCTCTCCTTGTGATCCCTGCTTCGTTAATTGGGAACTGGAGTTCAGAGATAGAAAGATTTGCGCCTGGATTGAAGTTTAGAGTGCTCCACGGCACCGACGCAAGGTTCGAACCGGCCGAGGCTGATTTGTTCATCACTACATACGGCATGACGTTAAGGCTGGAAGAGCTGAAAGAATGCCGCTGGGACATGGTGATACTGGACGAAGCGCAGGCTATTAAAAACCCCGGCACCAAGCAAACTAGGGCGGTAAAAGCCATTCCGGCCAAGTTTCACGTCGCAATGACAGGTACGCCAGTGGAAAACCGCATGTCAGACCTGTGGTCGCTGTTCGATTTCCTCAACGCTGGGCTGCTCGGCACTTCGAGGGAGTTTACCGCTTACGCCAAGAAGATTCAGGGGAGCGAAGACTACTCAAAACTCAGGAGCGTGGTGAGCCCATTCATCTTGAGGCGGCTTAAGACCGACAAAGCCATCATTAGCGATCTGCCCGACAAGGTCGAAATGAAAACGCACGCAACGTTAACAAAGAAGCAAGCGGCACTGTATTCGGCTTTTGTGAAGGAGATTGAGCAGAAGATATACACCAGTGAAGGTATTGAGCGCAAGGGGGTCGTGCTCGCAAGCCTGATGAAATTCAAGCAGATTTGCAACCACCCCGACCAGTATTTGGGGCAGGACGCTTTTGACCACAAGCAAAGTGGGAAATTCAGCGTTCTCGCAGAGATTTGCGAGACTATACGCGACAAGCACGAACGGGTTCTCGTCTTTACGCAATTCCGTGAGATGTGTGGACCGCTGTCCGACTTCTTGGAAACGCTGTTTGACAAGAAGGGCCTTGTGCTGCATGGGGGGACGCCGGTCAAGAAACGTGCGGAGATCGTTGAGAAATTCAACGGCGGCGAGTACGTGCCCTTCATGGTGCTGTCGCTCAAAGCGGGTGGCGTAGGGCTGAACCTGACATCTGCCAACCATGTTGTCCACTTCGACAGGTGGTGGAACCCTGCGGTGGAGAACCAAGCGACCGACCGGGCGTTCCGCATAGGCCAAAAGAAAAACGTGCTTGTTCACAAGTTCGTTACGGTAGGCACTGTTGAGGAAAAAATCGACCAGATGATCGAAGACAAACTAAAGCTGTCGGAAGAGCTGGTCTCGAGCAGCGGGGAGAACTGGATAACTGAAATGGACAGCAAGGATTTGATGAAGCTGTTTGCACTGGAGGTTTAAACATGTGGAATTATTACGATTATGGCTACAAACCCAGGAAAAAGCCGAAGGATCCGGCGGCGCAGCTGGCGAAGCTTCGCAAGAAGAACCCTGACATAAAGCCGGTGATACTTGAAGGCAAGAAGCTGGCTAGGACATGGTGGGGCATGGCTTGGAACAAGAATTTGGAAAGCTATGCCGACTATGAAAGCAGGATCGTGCGCGGCCGCTCCTACGTGAGGAGCGGCGCTGTGCTGGATTTGTCGGTAGGGTCAGGCGGGGCGCATGCGCTGGTCTCGGGCTCCGCGTCAAAGCCGTATGAAATAACAGTGAAAATCGAGCCGCTCCCAAAAAAGAAATGGGATGCGCTTATGAAGAAATGCAGCCATAAAATTGCCAGCTTGGAGGATTTGGCGTCGGGCAAATTCCCTGAGGAGCTTATGGAGCTGTTTATGGACAAAGGAGGAGGCCTTTTCCCGTCGCCCAAGGAAATCAGCTTCAGTTGTTCATGCCCCGACTGGGCGTACATGTGCAAGCACGTGGCGGCGGCGCTTTACGGCATTGGGGCGCGGTTCGACGACGACCCGATGCTGTTTTTCACGCTTAGGGATATTGATTTCACTGAACTCTTGAAAAAAACCGTTGAAGAAAAGATGAAAAGCATGTTAAAAAACGCTGGAAAAGCCACAGGCAGAGTGATAAAAGACGTTGACACTCATGAACTTTTCGGCGTGTAGGCGTGTGCGCCAATAAAAAATCTCTTGACTTTCCACTATGGAGCAATGTTTATAATCAAATTATAATGAAGAAAATTCAAGTCAAAGTATGCTGTACGGTGTTCTGAAAGGAGGCTAGTGAATGCAGGCACTTGGTTTTATTGAAACAACAGGGCTGCTTGCAGCCATTGAAAGTGCAGATTCCATGCTCAAAACGGCAGAAGTCAGGCTTGTAAGCAAAACGCTGACCGGCGGCGGCCTTGTCACAGTCATCGTGGAGGGAGAAGTGGCGGCAGTAAGCGCATCGGTTGACGCAGGCGCTGCGGCGGTGGAGCGGATTGGCGAAGGCCTCCTTGTATCGGCACATGTCATTTCGCGCCCGGATCCTTGCTTGGAATGGCTGACGGCACCGGGTGGCGCAGCTAAATCAAACAATGGCAAGGCAATTGAAGACGCTGAGGACAAGCCTGCTGAGAAATCGGGTTTTGAAAACTCGAACGATTTTTTGCGAAAATGCAAAGTGTCAGAGTTGAGAAGCATGGCACGGAAATGCGAAGGCTTCGGCATTGCTGGCCGTGCGATATCAGAGGCCAACAAGGAGACGCTCCTTGCGGAATTTGAAAATTGTAGGAGGAAACAAGATGGCTAAAAATGATGAAGCATTGGGAATGGTGGAAACTGTAGGCTTGATTGGATCCATTGAAGCGGCGGATGCTATGGTGAAGGCGGCAAACGTTTGCTTGATAGGCAAGGAGCACGTTGGCGGCGGATTAGTCACGGTAATGGTAAGGGGCGACGTCGGGTCAGTTAAAGCTGCAACTGAGGCGGGGGCAGCGGCGGCGGCGCGTGTTGGCGAACTCTTTTCGGTTCATGTAATCCCGCGCCCGCATTCTGATGTTGAGGCAATCCTACCTATGGGCAATGCTATTTGATTTTTTCGATTTTGGCGATCACTTCCGTCACAAACTGCTCGCTTTCCCTAGTAGTCCAATAGTTCGTGACATACCTTTCGTATGACTCACCGGCGCAAGCGTACCCATGGCTGTTTGCCCAATCCAGTATTTTTTCGTAAGCAGCAGGCAAAGATTCGTGGGGGCCAATATGGTAGCAGGTCGCCGCCATGAATCCGCCGTACTTCATTGTTTGGCTTTCACTGCATTTCAAAATCGTCTTTTGCATGATCTTAACTCGGTCGCATTTTTCAAGCATCCTGTCCCGAAAAGAGGGGAAACGGATGATGACAGGGCCTGTTGCCGCATTGCTAATGCTTTCTATGTAGTTGGTCCAATCGATGTTGACGATGGCTTCGATGAAATTGTAGTCAAAGCTTTGATCCATGAAGCAGTAGTCAGTTTCTTCAATATGCTTTGCAGCGACTCCGCAGGTGCCGTTTTCGATGACCTTTTCTGCTTCTAAAATCAAATTGTACCAGCTTTTCACCGACATATACATGGTCTCTATCTTTTTTTGCATCCCACTGAGTTCGTCAATCTTTCGTCGGAAGTTTTTCCCGCACACTTCGTATGTGTTGCCATCAAGGAATCCCGTCATTTCGTCAAGCCTAAATCCCATTTGCTTGTAGTACTTGATGATCGGTACCGAAAGCAGCGATTTTTTCGTATAAAACCTGTAATGGTTGTCAACGTTGATCTTGTCAGGAGGCATAACACCGATCCGGTCGTAGAACCGAAGGGCTTTTTTTGAGATGTGGCAGATTTCGCTGACTTCACCAATAGAGTAATATTTTTGAGGTGCCATACTGATCTCCATTTCGCCATCGAATAATGCTTATATTATTTAAATAATAAGGAGCACCAAACAATATTCTAACATATATTATCCTATTGTTCAAGGCGTTTCATGTAAATGGTGGCAGAATGGTGGCATGTGGCAGCTGCTCCCGGCAGAATTTGCCAATTCCGACCATTGCAAAAATAAACAATATGGTGTAGAATATTAGTATAGTATTCGCATCTGAACGTTTAATCTAACGGAGGTTTGTTATGTGTCGCATTAATGCCAAATGGAGAAAGCTGCTGTGCCAGCTGCTTTCTGTTTTACTTCTGTGCCAGTTCGCGGGAGCATTCGCTGCTACCGGCGACGGCGAGCCGTTCCCCGAGGTCTTCAACAAAATATCAGACCCGGACACTTCAAACGTGATCGACTATATGGGGCAGTCCACTCTGGAGAACGGCCGCATATGGACAGACAAGACCGTCAATGCGAGCAGGGCAGAGATATTTGACGCTGCAGGCAAGCCGGTAAACAGCATTTCAGCTGCTGCGGATGAATTCTTGGTCACGTTGTCTGCTTTGTCGCAGGGCTATACCATCGAAACCATAGTTGAGCCGACAGACACGGTTTTTGTGCTGGACATTTCGGGGAGCATGTACATGTACACTGTTGGGGACACGGGGCGCACCCGGCTCGACGTAATGGTGGACGCACTGAACGAGGCTATTGGGATATTGATGGAAGCGAACCAAAACAACAGGATTGCTGTTGTGGCATTTGGAGGGCAGGTCGTTGGGAGCATCAACGGGTCAAAGATATGCCCCATACTCAAATTAAGCCATTATAAAGTTAACGATGACAAGTATTTTTCAGTAAAGGGGACGAACCAAGTCACAGTCAGCTCGCAGATACCTGATTCGGCACTGCTCCTTGCAGCGAACCGAACGATCACGGCTGGGGGCGGCACCCCGACCCAGCGTGGCATCTACGCCGGTGCAAAGATACTGCTCGGCAATACCGATACGGACTTTACGGCGACAGACAGGAAGGGCAACAATTACACGGTAAAGCGCAAGCCAAACATAATCCTCTTGACAGACGGTGAGCCGACTTTGGGGTACACAGACTACACCCTTGCAGGAATGAACACCTCTGTTTCCCCCGGCGTGGCTTTCGACAGCGATTCGGGGCATGACAGCGGCAACGGCGCAGGGGTGGACTTGGGTATCGACATGCTCACGGTGCTAACGGCCGCCTATTACAAGCAAAGGGTTCACGACTGGTACTACGGAGCGGCAGACACAGAAAAGTCAGTGGGTTTCTATACAATCGGGCTGGACGTGAGCGGCTTTGACGCAGCCGCCGTGCTGGATCCGGCTGGCTCGGCTGCCCCGCCGCAAACGAATGCCGGAAATGTGGCACAGGCTCTTTCCGGAAAGACTTACAACATGAAGTCGCTGTTGGACAGCTTCGTCTCCCTTACAGGCACAGGCAGCGTAACCTACCCTGTGCTAAACAGGGACAGCTCTACAGCGCGAGTAACCAAGCAGCTGCAGAACAGCGGCGGCTACGTGAAAAACTACGATTATACAGACGGCTACTACCCGGCAACGACAGTGGCTGAGGTTTCCGGCGCATTTATGAACATTGCGCAGCAAATAGTGTCAAACGGGAGCTACACTACTGAAGCTGACGAAAACGACCCGGATTTTGACGGCTACTTGGTCTTTTCTGACGTTATCGGTGAATACATGGAGTTTAAAAGCCTTAAAGGCTTGGTTTTCAACAACAACCTATACAGTGGGCAAAACTTCGCGAGGGACGCATCTGCAAACCCGGCGACAAGGAGCGCATACGCAAAAGTCATGGTTAAGCACCAGGACGACAAGATGACCGAGGCAGCGGCGCTGCTCCTGATAAATTCCTGCGTTGCGGCTGGGAAGGAGAGAGGCGGCCTTTATTACGTCAGCTCTTCAGATTTCAGCAATAAAATTAAATACTATGCGGATTCGGAAAGGAACTACAAGGGCAGCTACTTTGAGGCAAACGGCGAGCTTGCAGCAAAACCGCCGGGTGCCACATGCGTCGTAGACCTCTACGCTGTGGAAGGCGCTACTGTGAATTCAGTAACAGGAGCCCCCACCGACCTATTGGACATAGCGTTTCATGTGGTGACTGCGCTAGAGGACGGTGATTTCGAATGCGTGTTTTCCGACGGTATCGATTTGGTTCGCCATTTGAAAGCCGGGCAGCAGGTGGTTAGGTGGTACACCCCGGCGAGTTTGATCCCGCAGAGGACCGTAACGGAGAAGCACGAGGACGACGACCCGGGATTGCCGGTGACTGAAGTCCTGGTCAAGGAATCTGTTCCGATTCGTTTCCTGTATTCGGTGGGGCTTTCGGACAGCCTCGTTCTGCCTGAAATCGATGCACAGTACAAAGATGATAACGGGGCTTCGGGAAAAGACGCCTATTATTTCTACACGAACAGCTTCAAGGACGCAGCAAACGCTTCAATGGCGTTCTTTCAGCCCGCGCTGACGAACCAGTATTATTTCTACACTGAAGAAGACGCCGGCGTCGGCACTCCGGGGATTGTGCCGCTATACTATCTGAACGGCGGCTCATACGTGCTGGAAACAGGAAGTTACACTGACGGCAGGGACTATTACACGAGGAGCGTGTGTTTCGACGTAAAAGCTGCAGGCATTGGGTATGCCCAAGAGGAGTACGCCAAGGTCGACGAGGACATTACCGCAATAGAAAAAGGCGCAGGCGCACCGTACATCAGCGTCGGTACAGTTAAAAAAGAAGCGGCGTTGTCAATGCCGAAAAACGAGAACAGAACAGAGACAAAGGGTTACATAGTCGCAAATTCCAGTCATAAGATAAACGGCGTGCCGGTCCAGTACCACGTCCTTGACAACAACGGGAGGCTTGAGGTGCCTTTCACAAAGGTCGCAGCGAATAAGACGTGGGACGGGAACGAGTACGAATTTGGCGACGAAACTTACCCAATGGATATAAAAAGCGAGTATCTTCAGCTGTATGCAAACGGGACGGCGGTGGGCACACCGATCGAGATGGTGCCAGTGCAGCAGGGAGTCAACAGCTATGATTCGCACGAATGGGCTGATTTGCCCAAATTCGAGCTAAAGGCTGACGCAAACGGCAACGCTGTGTTCATCACGCACACGGTGAAGGAAGGCACATTGGACGGAGGCGTGTTCAAACCTTATGAGCGCGGGGATTCGGGGGCCGGCGATTCCGCACCGTGCCCGGATGACATGAACATCCTGTACTTCCAGCCTGCATGGGACGATGCAGCCGACGTCTGGGGCGATGCGGACATCTTCAACCTTTTTTACCTTGGAGGCACAGGCTATGGGAACCTGACAATCTTTAAGGACATCGACGTTTCAAAAGCACCGGGCCTCGATCCGCTGGACATGAAGATCGACTTTGAAGTAACGTTCGACAAAGGCGAAAAGGTGAACGGGTTTT
The DNA here is from genome assembly GCA_009782285.1 of Clostridiales bacterium. Classification (GTDB taxonomy): domain Bacteria; phylum Bacillota; class Clostridia; order Peptostreptococcales; family Anaerovoracaceae; genus WRJK01. The sequence continues at coordinate 12,721 of WRJK01000024.1, read as the reverse complement.
GGCCGGACAACTTTGACGTAACTACAGGGAGCCATGGCTACATGATCGGCGCCGGCATGCACCCGTATTTCGCGCCTATTACGATCAGGGAAACAAGCAACGTGCCGGGATATAAGAACACTATAACGATTGACGACATAACTTGCTCATCAGATCCTCCATCCGGACCCACTTTTCTTGAAGGATACCCGGATCAACCAGATCCAAATCCTGACAACAATGTGGTGTTCGATGCGGATGTCTCATTTCCCAGCGATTGCGACGTGATGATTGTTTTGGAACCGTTGGTTTTTGGCTCGGATGTGACAATAAGGCTGCGCAACTCCTACGAACCGATCGACTCGCCGACGCTGACCCTTAAAAAGGATTACACAGGGAGCATTGGGCAAGACGATCACCATGACATCACTTTCGTCGTGGAAGGCTGGGAGGATCCGGCTCATACAAAAAGGATTTTTTACGACACAACGCATTGCCATTACATAAAATCCAATGGAGGCCTGATTGAGTTCCCGATTCAGCCAAACGATGACGGGAGCTGGCCCGACGGACAGCCGCACCCTCAGCTTCTGCCAAAAGGCCATTACACCATAACTGAATTCGGGGCAGAAAACGCAGTTAGCAGCAGCGACCCCTATGGGTGCGTCAACGACGTGGTGCTTTCTGCTGCGGTGGACAGCAGCATGGTTACTGTATCGGACAACAACACGGTTTCGTTTCAACTTGGTGAAGGCGAAGACGTCACGGTAGAGATGACAAACGCTTTTGTGCGGCGAGCGGCCCTAGTGCTCAAAAAAGCATTTGCCCCAGAGGGGCTGGCGAGAATGCCCATTGACCTAGTCTTCAAAATAAGCGGCCCGGATGGCTACCTGCGGTACGTTGGCTACGACGAGTTCATCGACGGCCAGTTCGTTATCAACGACCTGCTGCCAGGCATGTATACCGTTCAGGAGGAGAACGGCTCATTGCCTGGGTACGACGTCGAAGTGTCACCCAGCGATTTGCCGACCGTATCATTGGATTACGGAGACCACAAGGATGTCAATTTCACCAACGAGTATTCAATGCTGATCAACCCACAGCTCGCAAGCCTGACCATAGAGAAGGTTTTCAGCGGCATAGAGGAGGAAATGCAGCCGTCAGACATTGTATTCACCGTGACAGGCGTGGGCAACCCCTTCATGGAAACCGTCAAGTACGTGGATTTCAGCAACGAGCTTGGCACTGGGAAGCATACGATACACGATCTTGAACCGGGGACCTATAAGGTAACGGAGAGCGGCGGCAGCGTCAGCGGGGTCTATCTATATATGAACCACCCGTCAGGGTACTCGGTGAACTTGGATTATGGCGAAAGCGAAACCGTAGTTTTTGAAAACACGTATTCAACCACGCCGCCTGAGCAGCCGGAACAGAGGGGGCCTTCCGAAGGCGGTGACCGCTACAGGCCGCCTGTTGCATCAGTGCCCCCAGACGAATCAAATGTTGGCGACAATGCAACCCCACCTGACGAAGCTGCCTCGCCAGATACGGCAAATCAGGATGACACAATCAATGTTGGTGACAGCATGAACCCGGGTGCCGGAACCGACCCACCGGAGGGCGGCGAAAGCGGCATACCAAAGACAGGCGCGGATGCCGCAACAGGCCTTTATGTTTGCTTGGCACTCCTCGCTTTGGCGGTTATGATGCTTATGCTACGATTTACGAGGTATAGATGCATAAACTAAAAAAACTAAACAAGATTCTGTTCGCATCAGGTGCCGCACTGATTCTGTATTCCATATATTTCCTGTTGGTGTTCCCAAAGAACCAAGGGGCGTATTTCCTTGGGCTTGTTGGCGCGGTTCTGGTTTCTTACGCATTTGCAAGGGAGTGGCTCCTCTCCAGGTGCAAGAGGGGCGTACTCAGGTTTGCCAGGGTGGCGGCTACGTTTGGATTCTGCCTCATGCTCGCCATGTTTGCCGGGTTTTGCGTATCTGTGGCTGTGGTTTCAACCCATGTGCCGGATGGGGAAAAAGACGCAATAATAGTGCTGGGGGCGGGGCTTCGCGGCGATTCGGTCAGCCTGACTTTGGCGAAAAGGCTCGACAAAGCCATAGAGTACTATTGCGAAAACCCAAGCGTATTGATAGTCGTCTCCGGCGGGCAGGGCAGAGACGAACTTGTCTCTGAAGCCTTTGCTATGAAGCAGTACTTGGTTCAACGCGGCGTTGACGCTGACAGTGTGCTGCTTGAAGACAAATCCACCAGCACGGAGGAGAATTTCCGCTTTTCAAAGGAGCTGCTTGACGGTTGGTTTGGCGGGGAAGCTTATGCGAGTGCCTATGTGACGAACAGCTTCCACTGCTACCGAGCGGGCAAATTTGCCGAAAAAGCGGGGTTGGACACGGACTTCATGCCTGCCGCGACACCGTTTTATCTCGCACCTGCCTATTGTGCCAGGGATTATCTTGGGGTTGCCTATCTATTTGTGTTCGAGTAAAAAAACCAATATTGACAAATAATAACATTTGTGCTAAAATCTATATATGGAACGAATGTTTATGAGAGAAACGCCTGACGCGGCAGCGGAGATGGCATATATTGCGGAAAAGCAAAAAATCGGAGTGGTCGGCATGAGCAGCGGCGCCGGGGCGACCTTTGTCGCGACCACGCTTGCGAAGATGCTGTCGCACAAGGACAACAGAAAAGTGACGTTTTTGGAAATCTGCGGCAGCACCGGCAAGGCGGGCGCCTTGACCTATGACGCCATTGGGTTTGACAAGCGGTTCAAAACTAGGGAATTTGTGCGTTTTTACAGCGAGGTTAAGAAGGGGAACAACATTAGGGGAAGGAGCAACCCTGACGAGCAGATCAACTGGGGCCTTATAACCCCAGAGGACGTAAAGGACGAGATAGAGCTGAGCCCATTGGAGATGATGCGTCTTGTCAACAACATTTCAGGGGACTTGATCGTCTGCGACATGGCGGCAGGCGGCAACGCCGAGGATTACCTCATAGACATGGATTACGTGATCTTTGTCATTGATCCGATGCCCTCCGGCATGATTGCGGGGTACCCATTCTTAAGGGAGGTCAGGCGGCTTGAATTCAGGGGCAAGAAAGTGATATGGGTACTGAACAAAAGCAATACTGGGATCAACAAGCGGGACTTGCAGAATTTCCTAAAACTTAAGGAGCATTACAAGCTGCCGCTTATGCCGGCAGAGCATTTTTACAGTGCGCAGTACAACTGCAGGATACCGTATGAAATGATAGATATCAGGAACGAGGTAAAGGAAACCATGGAAAAAATAATCAAAAAAGAGCTGGAACTGGCGTAACAGCGGCAATTGTAATAAATCTGTAATGGTTTGAAGCTTTCAAAAAAGACGAAAATGTAGTATACTATTCTTTAGTTTTGCACAAAGGATAAAAAATGATTCAATTTACTAACGTCACGAAACACTATAAGACGAACATAGGCCTCGACAACGTGAGCATTCAGATAAACAAAGGCGATTTTGTGTTCCTTGTGGGTGCCAGCGGGGCAGGGAAGTCGACGTTGATAAAGCTGATTTTGAAGGAGATAGATGCCGATTCCGGCAGCATTAAGGTCAATGGCACTGAGGTTACGACCCTTTCAAACAGGCTGGTGCCAAAACTGAGGAGAAGCATCGGAATAGTGTTCCAAGATTTCAGGCTGCTGCCAAAGATTACGGTGTTTGAAAACGTTGCGTTTGCCATGGAGATCGTGCATGCAAGGCCAAGGGCGATAAGAAGGCAGGTGCCGCAGGCGCTGAGCCTTGTCGGGATCAGCGACAAAGCAAAAAAATACCCGGACGAGCTGTCTGCCGGGGAGCAGCAGAGGGTCGCAATCGCAAGAGCCATAGTGAACAGCCCTACTGTCCTGATCGCAGACGAACCGACAGGGAACCTAGACCCTGAAACAGCATGGGAAATCATGCGCCTGCTGGAACAGATAAACATAAGGGGCACGACGGTGCTGATGGTCACCCACGCAAAGGAGATCGTCGATCGGATGGGCAAAAGGGTCCTCACTATCGACTCCGGCAAAATCATCAGGGACAACATTGGAGCCTACGGGGTTGGTGGCGGCTATGAATCGTAGATGCGCACCAAGGGAAGTGTTCGGTACATATGAACAGCATTAAGTACAATATCAAGCAGGCGTTTATGCAAGTCGTAAGGAACAGGGCAATGAGCCTTGCCTCGATTTTTTCAATAATGGCTATGCTGCTGATACTGGGTGTGTCCTTCGTGACCGTGGTCAACATCGGCGTTGCCATGGAGAAGGCCAAGGAAGGCTACGACACCATCCTCATACACCTTGAGGACGATACAGCCGAGTGGCAGGTGGAAAACATCATCGACACCTTGAAAGGGATGATGGAAGTTCAGGAAGCGACTTTCCTGCCAAAGGACGAGGCACTTGAGCAGTGGAAAATAGAATGGGGCGACTACGGGTACCTTTTGGACACGCTCAGCAAAAATCCGCTGCCGGACGGGGTCGTTGTGAGGCTTTCGGATTTGGAAGGAGCGGACAACGTTGTTAATAGGGCGACCAACTTCAACGGGGTCCTTGAGATAAAATACTACAGGGACACTGTGGAAAAACTGATGAAGATAACGAGCTTCATTCAGATGGCTGCTTTTGTCATAATGGCCTTTTTAATCATCATATGCGTGGTCGTCGTGTCGAATACGATAAAGCTGACCGTGTTCGCACGTGCAGAAGAGATCAACATAATGAAGTACATCGGGGCTACGAACTGGTTCATACGGGGGCCGTTCCTAGTGGAAGGGATCATCATCGGGTTGATTTCGGCGGGCGTGTCAGTGGGCGCGATATCGCTAATATACATAAAAATCATTGAGCTTGTACAGTCTGACGTTAGCAACATGTTCAAGTTCAGGCTGGTGCCGGTGGAATTCATGTCGAACAACTTGATTTGGATATTCATTGCTCTTGGGGTTAGCATAGGAGCGTGCGGCAGCATAATATCCATGCGGAGATTTTTGGATACGTAGAAGGGAGATGGTAGCCATGCGTAAGAGAATAGTGTCGTATGCGTTGCTGTTTGTGCTTGTGGTTTCGTTTGCGTCGCTTGGCCTTGCGTACAGCAGCAACGAGAAGAAGCAGTTGAACGACGTGCAGGGCAAAATAAGCGATTCTAAAAAAGCGCTGAACTTGGGAAAAGCGGAAGAAAAAAACCTTCTGAACCAGATTCAGACCCTCGAAGGGAAGATGTTTGACATCCAGGTCGAGATAGAATCCATCAAGGACAACATCAATGAGACACAAGGCAAGATCAACGTGGCGATTGCGGAGCTTAACGACTTGGAAGCACGGCTTGAAGAACAGGACGACCGCCTCAACGCGAGGCTCCGGGCGATGTACATGGGAGGCAGCATTGGAGTGCTCGACGTCCTGCTGGGGTCGGACAGCATAAGCGATTTCATGACGAACATGGACAGGATACAGCTGATTTACGAAAGCGACAGGGAAGTGATAGAAAGCCTCGAAGAGCAGCACCGGGTCGTAGACGCCCATAGGCAGCACTTGCTGGATCTTCAAGCTAGTCTGGTGGCAGATAGGAACAGGGAAGCCAGCAAGAAGGAAGCCCTGAAGAAGAGCCAAGATCAGATTGCGGTAAAAAAGACCGAGGTCGCTGAGAACAACAAGCTTCTGGAGCAGTACATCGATGGCCTGACTGCTGAGGCGAACAGGCTGATAGCAGAAATAATAGCGCTCCAGAGCGACAAAGAATATATAGGCGGGATAATGAAATGGCCTGTGCCGGGGGCTTCGAGGATTACTTCGGAGTTCGGGAACAGGATGCACCCGATCTTAAAAATAAAGAAATTCCATACCGGCATAGACATTGCCGCGCCGACAGGCACATCTGTGGTTGCAGCCAATGCGGGCAGCGTCATAAAGGCCGGGTGGAACGACAGCTACGGATACATGGTCATGATAGACCACGGCGGCGGGATAGTGACCCTCTACGCCCACAACAGCAGCTTGCTGGTTAAGACTGGGGACATTGTTGTTACGGGCGACAAAATTGCAAAATCAGGCTCGACGGGGATGTCGACGGGGCCTCACGTGCATTTCGAAGTCCGAAAAAACGGCAGCTACGTAGACCCAATTGGATGGGTAAAGCCTTAATGATTGACATAAACCCTATTATAGTTGAGCTACTGGGGAAGCGCGGCATTTTTGACGAAGATGAGATCGCCGAATTTTTGTCCGAAAAACCTCAGCGGACATACGATCCATTCCTGCTCCGCAACATGGAGGCGGGAGTGGATTTAATATTGTCATCGGCCAGCCGGGGAAAGAGGATATGCATCTACGGCGACTATGACGCCGACGGCATCACATCTGTGAGCCTGCTGACTCATGTATTGTCGCACTTGACGAAGAACCTTGAGTACTACGTTCCTGACAGGTTTGACGAGGGTTACGGCTTGAATATGGCGGCAGTCGAGAGCATTAAGAAGCGCGGCGCGGATTTGGTGATAACCGTGGACTGCGGCAGCACGTCTTGTGCAGAAGCTGAGCGCGCAAAAGATCTGGGGCTTGAAATGGTTATAACTGACCACCACAGCATCGCCGGCAGGGCAGCGGGCGGCATTGTCATCAACCCGAAACTGCCAGGGTGCCCATACCCGTTCAAACAGCTTGCAGGGGTAGGGGTAGCGTTCAAGCTGGCTCAAGCGATACAGAGGAAGGCGAACCTGCCTAGGCGTGTGCTGACGGACGTGCTTGACTTGGTTGCAGTCGGCACGATAGGCGACGTGGTTCCGCTCGTGGACGAGAACAGGACCCTTGCAAAATACGGGCTTCGGGAATTGAATCGGCTGAACAGGAAAGGGATGAAGAGCCTCACCCTTGCAGCCTGTCTTAAAGCCGGAGGCATAACATCCGAAAACGTGGCTTTTGTCATCGTGCCCCACTTGAATTCAGCAGGAAGGATGGACAAAGCTGATTTTGCCGTTGACCTACTTATTACGGAGGACGAAGACGTTATCAGGGAGAATACTGTCAAACTGGTTGAGAGCAACAAGAGCCGCAAAAAAGTGCAGGAGGAAACGTACCAGCAGTGCGTGGAAATAGTAGACGGGCAGATGCTAGGGGACAAATTCCTGCTGATGTGCCCCGAGGGCGCACATGAAGGGACTGCGGGAATAGTCGCCGGGAAAATAAAGGACAAGTACAACAGGCCTGCTATAATCGTGACAACCACAGGCGGCATAAGCAAGGGGACGGGAAGGAGCATCGAAAAGGTGAACCTTTACGAGCTTTTGAGGAACTTCGAAAACCTGTTCATAAAATTCGGCGGTCATGCAGCAGCCTGCGGGTTTTCGATGGAAAGCGGCAACCTGCAAGCGCTTAAGTTCGGGCTTGAGGATAAAATGCGCGAACTGCACGAGGCGGACCCGGGCATATTTGACGACGAAAGCGGTTTCGACCTTAAAATAAAAGGGAAAGACGCGACTTTCAAGCTTGGCGAGATGATAGAATGCCTTGCCCCTTTCGGGAACAGGAACAGGAAGCCTTTGCTCTGCATTGACAGCGTAAGGATTGAAAACGCCGCTGCCATGGGGGAGGACGGGAAGCATTTAAGGTTCACTGGGCGCTCCCCTGACGGAGGAGTGCTGCAGTGCGTTTTGTTTCACAAGGCACAGGAGTACAAAGACGCAGTCATTTCAGGAAAGCCGGCTAGCATCATAGGGACTCTGGAGCCGCAGGTATGGAACGGCAGCAAAAGGGTGCAGTTTCTGGTTGAGAAGATTGTTTTGGAGGGGGATGCGGACTATGACGATTAAGAAAAGAAGCTTGGTTCTGATAGTTGTTGCTGCACTGGTTCTCGGCGCAGGCGTGTCGGATGCAGTTTCTGAGTTCAAGGCTCTTTCCCAAGGCAATGATATTAGCATAAGCAAAAGCTACTATACGGAACTTGAGCGCACATACAACAAGTACAGAAAACTTGAACAGCTGTCGCAGCTAATCGAAGAGAGTTTCTACAAGGAAGCCGACCCGAAGTCTCTGGAGGAGGGCACATACAAAGGCCTGCTGTACGGGCTTGGCGACATCTACTCTTACTACATGACCGCTGACGAGTACAGTGCGCTGGAATTGTCGCTTTCAAGCGAATTCCAAGGGATTGGAATCACTTATTCTTACAACGAGCAGCTCAACCTTGTCATTGTCAGCACAATAGACGACAGCCCTGCGCAGGCTGCCGGGCTGATGCCCGGGGACGTAATACTGATGGTTGACGACGTCCCTTACACCGCTGCGGAAATGGACGAAGCGGGAGCGCACATGCGCGGAAAGCCGGGAACTAAAGTCAAACTGACCATTTTGCGGGATGGCGGCATGTCAGATTACGTCATAACCAGGGCAAACATCGTGAAGCATTCGCTGACGACTGAGATGCTGGAAGGCGGCATAGCGTACGTCAGGATATCGGCTTTCGAAGACAAAACCGGCGAAGCGTTTCAAAACGAGCTCCGAAGCCTTGAGATTCAAGGCGCGAAAGGCATGGTAATAGACCTTCGCAACAACGGGGGGGGGATTTTTGACGCAGCTGTAAAAATAGCTGACTTGTTGCTCCCCGAATGCACCATAGTGCACCTTGTGGACAAAACAGGCAAGAGAGCCTCAACAAATTCACACAGAACCGCGACGAGCATTCCCTACGTGCTGCTGGTGAACGAAGGTTCGGCCAGCGCTTCCGAAATACTGGCTGCAGCCATAAAGGACAACAAGGGGGGCAAACTGGTCGGCACCAGGACATTCGGCAAGGGCGTGGTGCAGATGCTGAAGCTTCTTGACGACGGTTCGGGCGATGCAGTCAAGATCACTACGAACCAGTACCTTTCCCCAAATGGCGACGTCATTCACGAAAAGGGCGTCGAACCAGACTACGAGATTGAGCTTGTGCCGGGTGACGACACGGACTACCAGCTCGAAAAGGCGATTGAGCTGTTGAACTGACAGAAAAAGGCAGCATTATTGTTGTTGACGCCAATGGCTCCAAATGTTATAATAATACTGTAATGTGTTAAAGTAGCAGAAAGGAGGATGTGGAAATGGCATACGAGTCAAGGTTTAAAAGAAAGGACATCGACGAGCTTTTCAAGGCGGTGCTGCTTTTGAAGGACGAGGAGGATTGCTACCGGTTTTTTGAAGATATTTGCACAATCAACGAAATCCACGCAATCTCGCAGAGGCTGGAAGTCGCCAAAATGCTCTCAGAAAAGAAGACGTACAGTTACATTGAAAACAAAACAGGCGCAAGCACCGCAACGATCAGCAGGATAAACAAATGCCTCGTTTACGGCGCAGACGGCTACCAGAGAATAATAGCAAGGCTGAAGGAATAATTGACAATTAATACTTTTTATGGGGAATACATTGGCAAAGAAGGCACTGGGGTATGGAAAAGGGAGTAAAAGTTAAGGAAATCAACTTAGAGCGGGGGAGCCCCACTGTTGAGGTGGCTCTCCGAAATTTTGTTAATGAGCTGTCGACGGCAAAACGCATAGGCTTTAAAGCTTTGGTTTTAGTCCACGGGTACGGTTCTTCAGGCACTGGAGGGGCGATTAAAGCCGCAGTTCGGGAAAAACTCAAGGAGCGGTCGCTGAGCGGGATAATCAAAAGCTATGTGGGCGGAGAAGAATGGTATACCAGGAAACGCGAATTTACAGAAAGCTGTTCTCAACTAAAGGACTACAGCCCTTATATTGACGGGAACAGAGGTGTTACTGTAATTCTGCTTAAGTAAAGCGAGGTATAGTGAATGAAAAAAATTATTATTACCGGCGGACCGACAAACGAACCCATAGACGAAGTCATGAAAATTACCAACATGTCCACGGGCAAGCTCTCAGTCACATTAGGGGAGTGCTTCCTTCGGGCGGGCTATTCTGTGTGCTTAATACTGAATAACTGCGTCAATGCGGAGAAGCTTCAATGCGTTGAAGATAGCAGAGGAGACCTGACAACAATATGGATTGAAACTACGGAGGATATGCTCCAGGCGCTGAAAAGCCAGAGCGGGGAGGAAAACCGTGCAGATGTCGTCATACACGCCTCTGCGGTTGGGGACTACTTGGCTGATTTCTCGTTCCTTCTCGAAGACGTGGCCGAGGAGCTTTATGCAAAACTGTCAGATTTGAAATCGGCAACCGATATTTTGGCGGTTTTGGAGAACCCCGCCTGCAAGCTGGACGACAGTTCAAAGATAAGCAGCTATCAGAAGAACCTGACGGTGAAGCTGGGGCTGACGCCCAAGATCATAGCAAGGCTTAGGGAATGGTACCCGGACAGCCTTCTGATAGGGTGCAAGCTCCTTGAAAGTGTGCCGAAGGAAGAGCTGTTTGACGTGGCTGCTCACCTTTGCGAGCGCAACGGCATGGATTACATCCTCGCCAACGACCTTGCAGACCTGCGGGCAGGGAAGCCTGAGCGGTACCTGGTGGCTAAGGACGGTTTCACCGGCAGGGTGCTTGATGTGCCCGAAGACATATTCAAGTTTGTCGACGGCGAGCTTTCATAGGTTTTCAACCCACTGTTCATGCTGTACAGAAAATAAAAACCAAATGTCATCCACAGCCTGTGAGAACTGCCAGCAAGCCGTTCCTGCCAGGCTGTATTTTTCGGCGAGGCCGACCCTGTTTTGTATTGAAACGGCGTCCTCTATCCAGATTTTCGCCGTATTGCCCTCGTCTTCGTATTCAACGTAGTTTTGCTGTTCATGGGGAAGGTATTCCGGCTCCAAGCCCTCGCTTTCGAGCAAGTCCCTGACGAAAGCCATGCCCGCTGCTTTGTTTGAGGCTATTTTGCCGCGCTCGTTGATCAACCACACTCTGGTGTAGAGGGGTACGCCCAGCAGAATTTGGCTTGCAGGGACTCCTTCGCTTAAGGTGTCCTGTATGGCCTGCTCAACCCAGGGGAGGGATGAAATTGACCCAGGCTTTGGGCTTGTGGACCAGTGTTCGTCATAGGTCATCACTGCTATGTAGTCCACATATTTGGCAAGGTTTTTCCTGTCGTATTCAATGGTCCAAGGTTTTGGTATCAGCGTGTCTATCGACAGGGACAGCCCTTGGCGCTCAGTGAGTTCCCTTAGCGTTCGGGTAAAATTGACCAGCCCGGCTGCGTCGTCGTCCTCCACGTCCTCGTAGTCGATGTTTATGCCGTCTGTGTCGTACAGGCAGGAATAGAACAAGAACTGTGCTACGGATTTGTTTAGAAGCTCTGGAGAGTTGAAAACCTCTGTTGTGAACTTTGTCGAGCCCTTGACTGTCATGCTGTTTGTAATTGTCGCCCAGACCTTGTAGCCCCTTTCGTGGCACAGGTCGGTGTAGCCTTTGTCACCGTTGTTTTCAACGCTTCCGTCGCCGTCCGTTATGAGGTGGAACCATGTTGGCGACATGATGTCAAGCCCGTCGTATTTGGGCGGGGCTTCAGGAGTGGCCTTGTTGACGTATTGCCACGCCAAGTTTATCCGCGAGCTGCCCTGTTCCCACTTGTCTTTTTTTGGCGCATAGAAATCGGGAGGGGCGTCTTTGCCAGAGGCTTTGTATTCGCTGGCCAAATATATCGAATTGCCGGAAAAGCTGTAGCTAAGCCGCAAGAACTGGTGCACTGTGTTTAGAGGGATGTAGACAGTGTCCCCGATTTGGAGTAGGGGAATGTAAACCGCCCCTGCGTGGGTTTTTACGAAATCGGTCACCACATCGTCTGCCATTATTATGTTTTGGCTGCCAAGGTCAATGTTCAGCCTCAGATTCGCTGTGTCCACCGTGACACCGGGGTTTTCAGGGAAATAGTCCATTACAGAAGCCGGCAGCCAAGGCGTGTTCTTCTCCAGATGCCAGTAAAGGCCAGAGAATTTTTTGTTGCAGTAGACCTTAAAAAGATCTTGGTCGTCTTCCTTGGGCGAGATGAATAATAAAGCTGCCAGTGCGATTATTACGGTTGCCGCTATGGCAAACAAAAGCGAGAGGGCTTTCCCAATAGTCATAAATTCCTCCAGAGGTTGCTATTCTCGTTGAAATGTGATACCCTTGACTTTGCGGTGGGCTTGTGCCGACTAAGGTTTCATCGTCAGTTGCTGAGATTGGAGAGGGTATGCTGTTTTCGTCAGTCGTTTTCATAGGCTGTTTCCTACCGCCTGTCCTGCTTGTTTATTATACACTGCTGAAGGGGAAAAGGCTATTGCAAAATTACTTCCTGCTGTTTGCCAGCCTGATGTTCTATGCTTGGGGCGAGCCTTTGTTCGTCCTCGCCCTGATCGGCTCCTTTACAGGGAACTGGGCTTTTGGGCTTCTCGTCAGCAAACACCGGGGCAGACAGCCTGCAGCCAAGCTGATCCTTGTGCTTATGCTTGTTTTCAACTTGTCGATTATCTTCGTTTTTAAATACTTGATGTTTTCGGTTGCCAATGTTAACCTTCTGTTTGGTGCTGATTTAGCAGTCCCGCAGATCGTGCTCCCCATCGGGATTTCATTTTTTACTTTTCAAGCTATTTCGTATGTGACAGACGTATACAGAGGCAGGAAACAAGTTCAGAAAAACCTGCTGAACGTGGGGCTTTACATATCGTTTTTCCCACAGCTCGTGGCAGGGCCGATCGTGCGGTACGAGACGATTGCGGATCAGATTGTAAACAGGGAGGAGAGTTTTGGCGATTTTTCA
>WRJK01000023.1 GCA_009782285.1 Clostridiales bacterium | reverse complement strand
CCGTCAGGCCTACAATCATAGTTTTTAAAATAATGCAAAGAACAAAACAATTCAAGCCACGGCACATCGTCCATATTAAGGCTTGTACCGCGCTTAATTATGTTTTTTACAACCTTTACCTGCTCGATCGCATCGGGTGAAAATTCGACGATAGCACCTGTCTCAGCAGCAACTGAATTTCTCAGTTCAAGAGAATAGGGGCCGTATTGATCCCACAAAAACAAGAACTCACCCAAGTTCAATCCGAGCCTATCCAATAGATAGGTGTTCTTTTGAATTCTTATGCGGTCATTTGGATCAGTACATGGGTCATAGGGGCGATCAAAAACCTTATAAAACAGTCCTGTAATTTCCTTATCCATATCCAACCCCTCACTAACTATTTTATCTTTATCATATTGAAAAAATTATAGCCTAAGCAAAATAATCACATGTTGTTAGAGGTTAAATTATACAGCATTGCCGCCCCACTGTCAATGTTTATCTATTGCCAGAATTATCAGACCATTAACTTGTCAGGGTGTAACTCAAGCAGCTCTTCAATGATTTTTGCAGCTTGGTCGTAGTCAAAGGAGAGGACGAGGTCATGGATATTCATTAGCTGCTCGTCAATCGCTGTATTAACCGTAATGGTTGACAACTCACTAACAATCGGCTCCGCCATTTCCGAGTGGAAATCGTTGCACGCCAAAAGAAGCTGCAAAAGCTTGGCATGAAGCACTTCAGCACTCATTCGCTCTTTGTGCAACAACGACGATATGTCGGCAATGATCCCGGTTTTCTCGACTCTATGGTAAAACAGCAGCATTGAATTGCAGAAGTTTGCCGTTTCGCTTAGGCATTTGTCCATGTCGCCCCGCATGGCAGCATTTTCCAAGCTGAAAGCCCAGTCAGACATGAACTGGTTGCCGATGTTGGCGAAGACAGATTTGAGCGCATGCACTTTTACACCGTAGTATTTCCATTGGCTGTTTTTTGCGAAGTTTTTCAATGCGGCTATGTCGTTTTCGGCGCTTTTGCAGAACTGCCACAAAATATCGACGTACAGTCTCTTATCGCCGCTAACCTGTGATAGCCCGTTCACGACGTTCAGGTCGGGAATTGCCATCAGTTCTTCCAGCAGCTTGTACGGTACGGCTTCGTCTTCCGGCAGCTCAAAAAATGCCTCGGCTGTCCCGCGATCGCCAACTTTGTGTTTTGGTAGCCATTTTTTCAGTACTCGGTTGAGCTCTTTTACGTCAATGGGCTTCGAGATGAAATCGTTCATGCCGCCTTCAAAAAACAGCTCCTTCGCGCTGTCGACTGCATTTGCGGTCAGGGCGATGATGGGAAGATTGCTGAAATAGTCGCCGCCCAGCGCACGCACTATCAAAGTAGCCTCCACTCCGTCCATGCCGGGCATCATATGATCCATGAACACTAAATCGTACCGGTTAGCCTTTATCATACCGATAGCTTCCTCGCCGTCCACTGCCGTTTGCGGGATGATGCCGTGCCGGGCGAGCAGGCCAATGGCTACGGTTATGTTCCCAGCGTTGTCGTCCACCACAAGTACTTTTGTGTCAGGCTTCGCAACGACGCGTTCAATTTCGGTAGGGGGTGCGATTTGCTCAAGTTTGCCCCGTATGAGCGGTTGGAAAAAAGTGAACACCGACCCCTTGCCGTATTCGCTCTCCACTTCGATTTCCCCGTCCATCATGACGGCTAACCGTTTTGATATTGCAAGCCCAAGGCCGGTGCCTGCAATGCCGCGGTTCTTATGGGAATCGAACCGCTCAAATTCGTTAAAGAGTATTGGCAGGTTTTCTTCTTTAATGCCGATGCCACTGTCCTCTATGCGAAAGACTATGTACTCCTTTCCGTCTTTCACCGCAACGTCCACATTGAAATTAATGTAGCCCTTCTGAGTGTATTTAATAGCGTTCGCGATGAGGTTCGTGACAATCTGACGCAGGCGCAGCTCGTCGCCAAACACAAGGCGCGGCAATTCTGGGGCAAACTGGCTATTGAATGTCAAACCTTTGGATTCTGCAAGGAATTTGTGCATGGATACAAGGTTGCTGACCAATGTGTACAGGTTGAAATGAACAGGCATCAGCGTAAGTTTTCCCGCTTCGATTTTGTGAAAGTCAAGGATGTCGTTTATGGTTTGCAGAAGGACTGACGACATGCGTCGCGTTTCTTTAATGTAGCTTTTTTGCTCTTGGTCCAAGTTGTCCGTGCGTAAAAGCTCCAGCAACCCGATAATGGTGTTCAAAGGCGTACGAAGCTCGTGGCTCATGGAAGCAAAAAACTGGCTTTTAGCTTCGGCGGCAGCCTGCATCTTTTCTCGCTGAAGCTCCATTGCCTTAATGCGCTCCTCTGCTTCTTTAGCTTCGGCTTCTCGCGCTTTCACTTCAGTCATATCCAGAAAATAGACAAAGAGCCTATGGCCGTATTGCCAAGACACGCGGACGCCAGTGACCTCTACGCACAACGGCGCACCGTCCGATCTCTTCAGATGGACTACAATTTTAGCGTAGCCGCTGAACAGCGCCTCGCGAATGAGCTGCTGCCTTACGTCCTCGGTCAGTGTTCCGTCAGGCTGGCGGTCAGGCTGAATTGTTGAGGTTATGTATTCGAAAGCCGGGAAGCTTTCTGAAAAACAAAACAATTCCATGGCTTTTCCGTTGCATTCGACCACGCGGCCCTCCTCGTCCCACACCATGCAAGGCATCTGAGAAGCCTGCATCCTGTCCGCAATGCGCTTGTTTTCGTCTTGGATGTTCTTATCGGTAACATCGCGCATGACAAGGGCTATTGCGTCAACTCCGTTTTCTTCGCTCTGCACCAGCTTGTGGTGGATTGAAAACAGGCGCTGCCCTTTGTTAGGCCAGTAGATGACGTCTTCTTCAATGAAATCGCTTTCTCCCGATAGTAGGCGCATATACCGTTGTCTGCTGCGTTCGGCGTAAGCCCGGTCATCATAAATGCCATGGAGATCGCCTAGGTATTTGCCGATGATCTGGCTGGTATCGTCGATCCCCAGCAGTTCAGCGATGTTGTCGCTGCAGTAGAGTATCCTCGCTTCCCTGTCAAGAAGCAAAAAAACACTGTCCGTGGCACCCAGCATCAGCTTCATGTACCTGTTGATTTGCCACAATTCGTTTGGTTGGGTTTCATAAGTTGAATCGTACATGTCAGTTTACCGCCTTTGCAACTTTTTTCAGCGGTGGCCCAGTCAAACCACCGCACTCAGGGCGTTTTTCACCTTTGCGAGCAGTATGTCAGGAAGGAAAGGCTTGACTACGTAATCGACTGCGCCAAGGCCAAGTGCCTTCTCGACAAGTTTTTCCGTAGCATGGGACGTGACGAAAATCACGGGGATGCTGCTAAGATCTGCATTTTTTTTCATTTCTTCCATGAACTCAAATCCAGTCATGTCCGGCATTTCAATGTCCAACAAAATAACGTCCGGTTGTATCCTTTCAAGTGCGCTTAAAGCTGTCTTTCCGGACTTCGCCAATCGAACGTCGTATTTGCTGCCCAATATGCCTTTACAAAACTGGAGGTTGACGGACGTGTCATCAACTACAAGGACAGTTTTTCGGTTTTCCATAAATCATTAACCCTCCTTAGCACTGTTGACCATTTCCTTGATAATATTCTAGCAGTATACAGGTTTTTATGCAAGAAAAATATGTTTTTTGCTTTATAATTCCACATGGATATGTTAGTATACAAGTATACCGAAATCGGGGGAGGACCGGAATGAAAAAATTACCGCTTGGCATACAAAATTTCAGGGAAATCAAAAAGGGCGGCTATGTTTACGTCGACAAGACGCAATATGTCTACAATCTGATAGAAGACGGGAAATACTATTTCCTGTCACGCCCGAGGAGGTTCGGGAAATCGCTCCTGATTGACACGATCAGCGAGGTTTTCAGTGGGGACAGGGAACTTTTCAAAGGGCTTTGGATATACGGTTCGGACTACGGTTTTAAAAAGCACCCTGTGATCAGGCTCGACATGAGCAACATAGCGAACAAGACGCCTGAAATTCTTGAATGCTCATTGGCTGCGAGTCTTAAAAAACGCGTAGAAGAGGAAGGCCTTGGCATATCTGCCGAAATCCCATCGGACATTTTCAAATTCCTGATAGAGGAATTGGCAGGCAAATACAACCAAAGGGTCGTGGTGCTTATCGACGAGTACGACAAGCCCATACTGGATCACCTCGACGACATTGAGACGGCAGAAGCCAACAGGAAAGCCCTGCGTGGATTTTATGGCATACTGAAATCAATGGATCCGCACCTCGAACTGACATTCATCACAGGCGTGACCAAGTTTACGAAGACCTCCATTTTTTCAGAACTGAACAACCTGCTTGACATAACGCTGACAAAAGAGTACGCAGGCATCTGCGGGATAGCAGTAGAAGACCTTGACAGCCACTTTGGCGAGCACATCAAGAGCCTGCTTACGCTCGAAGGGTTCAGCAGCTACGAAAGCACCCTTGGCGATATACTGGCGTGGTACGACGGCTACTCGTGGGATGGCAGGAACCGGGTGATAAACCCCTTCTCCCTGTTAAGCTTTTTTAGGCAGAAACGGCTGTCTGGCTACTGGTACTCCAGCGGGACGCCGTCCTTTCTCATAAGCCTCATAAAGAAAAAGCCCGAATCGTTCCTTGAGCTGAGGAACCTTGAGATGCGGGAGCGGGTGCTTGATTCGTTCGACATCCGGAAAATGGGTGTTGCGCCGCTTCTTTTCCAGACGGGCTACCTTACTGTGAAGGAAACGCGTTTGCACCGGGGCCCCGAAAGCTACCTGCTTGGCATACCCAACCTCGAAGTGAGGGAAGCCCTCAACATGAACATAATAGCTGAGTTTACGGAAAAAGGCGACGACCATGCGGAAACCGCCTACTGGCGGATAAAGGAGTCGCTTGATGCCGGCAACCTAGATGGCATGCTCGGCATACTGAAAGCCCTGTTCGCCTCAATACCCTACCAGCTCCACATCGACCGCGAAGCGTACTACCACTCAATATTCTATGCAGTGATGAACGTCCTCGGGTTTGACACGGACGTGGAAGTGTCCACTGCAAAGGGCAGGATAGACGCAACCCTTGAGCTTGAAGACGCAGTCTACGTCATGGAGTTTAAGTACAAAGACTGCGGGCCGGACGCATCTGATGAAGCAAGGCAAAGGCTTGCCGAAACAGCACTACAGGAAGGCATGAAGCAAATAAAAGACAGGGGCTACGCCAAAAAATATGAAGGAAGCGGGAAGAAAGTGTACTTGGCGGTTTTCGCTTTCCTCGGCAGGGACGATATCGAGATGAGGGTGGAGGAGCTATTTCACAATCGCGTTTTTACTTCTCCTTAAACGCTCAATTTCCGCACGAGCAACATCGGCACCGTCAGCGTAATATTTACGGACGGCTTCGCGGGGCAAGTCTTTTGTCCGCTCGTAATTATACTCGCGGATTTTATGAATATCAGCGACAGAAAAGCCAGGGCTGATTATTGGCTCAGTCATTTTCTTCATCTCCTTCTAATAAAAATGAGGGGCAGTCCGCAAAAACATCAATATCGCAGCTTTCATGTCCAAGGTGTGGTACCCGTCATACATTGCGCAAGCCAGCGCAACAGGGGCATCGAGTATTATCTGCCTGCTAGAGGTACCGAGCCACCAAGCCCAGTACCTGTACAAATAGCCGACCCAATGCAGGCAGTCGCGGCTTATGTATTCTTCACCGGAATGCTTTTCAATTTCCACCATCGAAATCAGCGTTTCGCCGATCTGCTTGATGCCCCAAGTGTGGCACATGGACAAGTCTTGGTCAAGGCTGCCGGCTATTTCGCTGTTCATGAATTTTGTCACGAAATCAAAGGCGTCGCAATTGAAATCGTACTGACTCTCTTCAAATAGGTCTCCTTGGTTCTCGCAAACAGCAATTTCAAACAAGCTCAATTCTTTATCCAAACCACGCGGTGCCATTGTTTTGTGCCTCCTCCACTATATGGGCAAAGAGTTTGCCGTTGTCGGACGAATGCAACCGCACCCTTACATTTTCAGCCATCTCTTCCATGTTTTCGCGCCCAACCGTTTTCAATGCCCTGTATTTCACCAATTCTTCAGGGCTTATCAATTCGCTGCCCACAAATCGTAATTGACGGCAAGCCTTTTCTGATTTCAGCACAAACTGATCACCGTAGCCCATCATTTGCACAATGTTCAAAGCGATAAAATCCGTAAGAAGGTTGCGAATAAACGCATCCATCGTCGAATAAAAATTATCGTTGGATATCGTGCCAGTCACCAAATCAAAACCGGAAACCCACCCTCTGACCTTGTCACGCAATGGATGGTATTTCTTGAGCCCGCTGTAGTCCCGCCTGTGAAAAGCTGTAACAAGCAGCCACTTAACATCGTCTTCCAGCTTCAATGTTTTCAGACCGTTTATATCCAGGCTGTATTTATTTAAATGCACTTCGTTATTCATGCAATACAGCATAATCGGGTATTCTCTGTCCGGCGACGTGTAAAACCCCTCACCAAAGTCTTTGTTGATTTTTACCATGCCGTCTTTTTGGTAATTCCATCGTGGCGACCGTATCACTTCTGTTGAAGCGTGATACAGTGTAATCTCAGCCATAGGCTTGCCTCCATTCCGTCATTTCGAAAAGAGCCCGACTGACTTTTCCATCATTTCTGATACATTCAGGTGCTGTGGGCAGTGCTCTTCGCAATGTTTGCATTTAGTGCAGTCTGCCGGTGCGGGGCTTCCGGGGAACTCTAGTGCAAATGCCAACTGGGTTTTTTCGCTTTGAGCAAACATGAACCACTCGTTGTATAGGTTCATTGCCAGCGGTATGTCGATCCCCTGAGTGCAGGGCAGGCAGTAGCCGCAAGCCGTGCAGGGGTATTGAACCAATTCGTTGTAGGCTGCCGACACTTTCCCTATGACGGCGTGCTCTTTTTCGGTGAGGCTGTTTGCCGTTACGCTGCTTAAAATCCGTATGTTCTCTTCGACTTGGGCAAAGCTGCTCATGCCGCTCAGTATCGTAAGGACTTCGGGGAAATCAGCGACCCAGCGCAGAGCCCAGTCCGCAGGGGTCCTCTCCGTACCGACGCCTTTCCAGAGTTCAGAGACGTTTTCAGGGAATGCGTCAGTAAGCCTGCCGCCCTTGAGAGGTTCCATTATTATTACGGGGATGCCTTTGCCACCTGCGTATTTCAGGCCTTCCACTCCAGCCTGCCATTTGACGTCCATATAGTTCAGCTGTATTTGGCAGAAATCCCATGCATAGGCGTCGATTATTTCTTTGAACAGCGACAAATCGTCATGGAACGAGAACCCGATGTGCTTTATCTTGCCCTCGCCCCTTTTCTTTTCCAGAAAATCCAAGATGTTGAACTTCTTCGTTTGTTTCCATAAGGGGACGTTTAGGTTATGCACCAAGTACATGTCTATTGACTGCACTCCGAGGCGAGCGAGCTGCTCGTCAAAAAGCCTTTGCAGGTCGGATTCGCAGTTCACGGACCAGACTGGCATCTTGTCGGCTATGAAGACTTTTTCCCGGTAGCCGTCTTTGAGAGCCTTGCCAAGCACTGATTCGCTTGTGCCGCCGTGGTAAACATAAGCGGTGTCCATATAGTTGACGCCGTTGTCAATAGCGTGGTGTATCATCTTTACAGCTTCGGCTTCATCGATATTCTTGTCTGGCAGAGTAGGCAGGCGCATTGTGCCAAAACCCAGCAAGGAAATACTCTCTCCTGTTTTTTCAAATGTCCTGTATTCCATGTTTGTCTCCTTTCATGATCCCTTCAACTATTTACAGTATACCATTGCGGTGCGCATTTTCAACAAGTTTCTTGATATTTCCTGCGTACTGTGGTATTATTCGAATAAAACGGTGGTTTCTATCCGTTTCTTCCCATTGCGGTTCAAGGGGGTGCATAATCCATGAAGAAAAGAAACATTGCTGCCATTTTCGCCGCGGCACTGCTCATTGCCAGCTGTTCGCCCGGTGAAATCGAGCCGGAGGAAGAAATCGGCTTGGACATAACTGCATCGAACTACGCCTGTTCGCACCTTGTTAAAAATGTTCCGGAGATAGGCACCTTTGCACGGTACCTCGATGAAGTGTCGGGCGGCAAGGTGAGCCTACTGCTTCAAGCCCGCCCGTTTCCGGATGAAATCCCAAACGATGAGCTGGGCACGGATTATTTCTTGTTTTATGCTGGTGAAAACCAGCCTGATTGCATCGTGGACTGGAAATGGTTCGCAGTTAGCAACGATTACAGTGAAATACTGTGCTTTGAAGCCGATAGCGGGGAATTCGAAGCGTTGGAGCAATGGCGCAACGGGGGAGGCTACCCGCGCTATTTGGACGGGCGCTTGGCAAGCGGGGATGCGGATAGAATCACGAGCAGCACGTACAAGATACAACACGAAGCGGACAGTTCAGAGTACATCGTCACTGTTATCAGCAATTCTGCATCAGGCAGCACCCTTCTGCTTTTCGAATCGAGATTCAAAAAGCTGCAATCCATTGACCTTGGCGCGGTGCCGGAAGAGGTGTCGCTGGTGGACATCAACGAAGACGGGTACATGGACATTTTAATAGAGATGGACGGCATTGAGGGTGAACAGCGGGAAATGTATTTCTGGAATGACGTTTCAAGGAACCTAAAAAAGGCAACGGCAGCTGAAATCGACGAACTGTATGCAGGAATTGATGAAAACTCCTAAAACACCTTCATGGAGCCTATCGGAGGCAAGAAGACATGGCAAGACTGTTGTTGCAGGACCTGAAAAAATATGCAGAAGACTGCGTCTTTTACCACGACCTTCCCGGCCTTGCCGTTGGGGTCTCTTTCGGTGCGCAGCATCACGAATTTCAGGCAGCGGCCGGCTACAAAAACATGGATGCAGGGGAAATCTTGGAACCCGGCGACGTTTTTCACATGGCCTCTGTCACAAAGCTGTTTACTGGCACGGCGATAATGATGCTCGTCGAAAGCGGAAAGCTGAGTCTGGCAGATAGAGTTGTTGAAATACTAGGCGATATGCCTATCGCAGATAAACGATGCATAGAGATAACAGTTGAGCACCTGCTGACGCACACTTCAGGAATTTTCAATAGCTCAGGCCTCCTGTGGGAACCAGGGCTCAAGCGTTTTTCATACAGCGACGCGGGGTACGAGTTGTTGGGGCGAGTGGCGGAGGTAATATCAGGCATGGCTTTCAGGGACTGCATAAAAGAGATGATTCTGCTGCCGCTTCAAATGGGCAATACCGACATCAGAGCCGGAGAACAAGTTGACATAATCGCTAATATGGTCTATCCCCACGTGAAAAACAGTGAGAAGCGGATAGAAACGGCAAGTCAGGGCAGCTACAGCATGAAAGAAGGTTCAAGCTCAGCACTGGTTTCAAATCTCGAAGACATGTCGAAATGGGCGAGGGCACATCTATGTGAAAGCAAATTGCTGAAACCGGAAACCTATGATTTGACATGGGGCGAGTACGCCCCTGTGCCGAGCAGCGGGGACCGCATCTGCATGACTTGGTTCAAGCAGAAACAGGGGGGCTATGAGCTTTTCGGGCACGAAGGCGCCGACAAAGGCTTCAGGTCGGGGTTTTGGATTTGCCCCGGCTTGAAACTGCACATCGCGGTGATGTCGAACATTTCACATGCACCGATACGAAAAATCTGCGAAGAAATATTCTCCATGCTGCTCGCTATTCTTTGATGTAGTCGAGAAAGTCCTCGAAATCGTCAAAATCGCTCTGTATAAATTCGTACAGCACCGGCTCTTTGAACTCGTACTTTGAAACAGCTAGGAGAAAACGCGAAATGGGGCTCCTGCGAAGATCTTTCTCCATGGTATGGATGCCCTTAATGCTGTATGCGGCAATCAGCAGCTGGCCAAAGTCTGTTACGTAGTAAAGCCCGAAGACGTCTTCGTTTAGGCGGAACACTTTCCTGTTAACATGGTCGTTATTTTTGTTAAATGAAAGGAACAGCCTCCCGGTTTCATGCACGGTGAGGAACATGCCGGAGGTAAGGTCTGCAAGGTCCAAATCGAATTCGTCAGGCATGTTTATTATTTCGTAGACCGTCACAAATTCAGGGCGGGAAAGCATCATCGTCGCTTCGACTGCGGAAACCTTCATGACAGAACGCTTCTCAAAGGAAGTGACTTTCATGTTTGAGACGGTGAGTTCGGACAAAACGAGCATGTAGGACAAATCGCTTTCGATCAGGGATTCGCATAAATACGATATGCCGTAATCGTTTTCGAAAAGGTCGATGGTGTTTTTGCACAGCGTCGCAGCTGAGATGTCTGCGTAGATATCTTGCGAAAATTCGCCGCTTGACAGGAAATCTGCGGCTTCGAAGTCCTTTACGAAGCACCGCATTAAAAAATAATTGATTGCCTGGTACTGCGTTTCGATGAGCGTGCACTGCTTTGCAAACAGCGTTCGCTGCTCGCGGTCGTTCAGTTCAACCCGTTTACTGAGAAGAAAGCTGTATTCGATTTCCCCTTCTGGGAGCGGAATCGAAAGGCGGCGGTTCATGTCCACGTAAGACTGAAGAAGGTAGGCAGCTTCCTTTTGCGTGAGGTCAGCTTTGTTTCCGCCAAGCCCGCCCATCAGGGCATGTTCGATATAGCTGATCTCTAAAATGTCGTTGCCGTAAATGCTTCTGTAAGTCTCGAACCCATACTCTTCAGCGTCAAAATAGAAAAACTGGTGAAAATCAGAAACAAGCCTGTCTGTTTCCAATTCCCAGTGAATATAAAGCCCAACAACACCCATTAGCCTCGTGTCAGTAACAAATGCCGAAACGAACGTTTTCTTGTCGCTTTCCGCAGGGGACGACAGGCCGCCTTTAATCAATCTGAAATTCCGGTTTGCCATAAAATGGTCCTTTCTTAGTGCGAATATAATAAGTATACCCTAATTCTGCAAAATTACAATATCTGTTGACAATCATTAATGGTTAGGTTTAAAATTTATTTGTATTGAATGATGAAAAGGAGAAGCTGAAAATGAAAAAATTATTCACATCAGAATCCGTCACTGAGGGGCATCCGGACAAAGTGTGCGACCAGATATCAGACGCTATCCTCGACGCGATTTTTGAGGAAGACCCTTATGGGAGGGTCGCTGCGGAAACGACCACAACCACAGGCTACGCGATGGTGATGGGTGAGATAAGCACTCATTGCTACATAGACATCCCCAAAATCGTCAGGAAAGTCATTTGCGACATTGGGTACACGAAAAGCGAATACGGATTTGACGGGAACACCTGCGCGGTATTGACGGCGATTGACGAACAGTCCGCAGATATTGCGCTCGGAGTGGACAAGGCGCTTGAATACAAGGAGGGCACGCTTATGGACGAGGAGGATTCCATCGGCGCCGGCGACCAAGGAATGATGTTCGGGTTTGCCTGCGACGAAACGCCTGAGCTGATGCCCATGCCGGTTTCCCTAGCTCACAAGCTGGCAAAAAAACTTGCAGACGTCAGAAAATCAGGCACCGTTCCTTACCTGCGGCCTGACGGGAAAACACAAGTGACCGTAGAATACGACGGCGATACTGCGAAGAGGATAGATACGATAGTTGTTTCAACGCAGCACGACCCTGATGCAGCGCAGGAGCAGATAAAAAAAGACATAATGGAGCATGTCATAAAGCCGGTTGTGCCTGGCAGCCTGCTGGATGAGGACACCGTGTACCACGTCAACCCGACGGGAAGGTTTGTGGTGGGGGGGCCTCATGGGGATTCGGGGCTCACCGGGAGAAAAATCATCGTGGACACCTACGGCGGGTACGCAAGGCACGGAGGAGGCTCTTTCAGTGGAAAGGATCCGACGAAAGTGGACCGATCGGCAGCCTATGCTGCCAGGTACGCGGCGAAGAACATCGTCGCTGCAGGGCTTGCGAGAAAGTGCGAAATCCAGCTTGCATACGCAATCGGTGTGGCGAAGCCCCTTTCAATAATGGTCGACACCTTCGGCACGGGCAAAATTTCTGACGAAAAGATCATTGAGCTTATAGAAAAGCATTTCGACTTGAGGCCGTCTGCGATAATAAGAGAGCTCGACCTTCGAAAGCCCAGGTACAGGCAGCTTGCGGCGTACGGGCATTTCGGCAGGACCGACATAGACGTGCCTTGGGAGCGGACAGACAAGGCGCAGGCATTGAAAAACGACGCAGGGTTGTAGTGTTGTAGGAAATAGTTGACATTTTTCCATAAATACGATAGAATTACTGAAACATGAGCAGACAACTTGCGTTTCAGTAATTTTTTATTTATACTTCGTCACCCCTGAACCCCTGAACCCTGAAAAACCCCCTGCGCCCATGAAAAAAAGCTTGACGTTTCTCGTCCATAATTATATAATAAAAAGTTTGACGTTTCTCCTCAATAATTATATAATATTGAGTACCAAAGATTAATTTATCAGCTGCACTAAACAATTTTGAAAGAAGGTGAGTCCCAAAATCATCAGCATGAGGTTAACCACGTTCCCACAAAGCGAGGCTGAAAACGTCGAACCCCAACGACAGAACAAAAGAGGCGCATTATTTTTAGGAGGTATAAAAACATGAGAAAAGCATTATCTATCATTCTGGTACTGGCGTTGTCGTTCACGTTAGTGGTAGCAGGCTCGTCAGGAGCGACCGCTACAGCACAGGATTGGGACGGCTTCAAGGAAGTCGCGATCAACTGCTCTACCGTTGAAGAATACGACGCCACGTATGACGTGCGCAATGACCTTGACTACATCGGGACGCGCGAAATGAGCGACTACACAGTGGATGTCGTCTTCCACATCAGAAACGATGTAGAAGAGAATGCCCTGAGCGGCTTTAGCGGCTATTATGTAATTGAGGACCATACCGGTTACATCGCACCAGCTCGCGCCGCAGCCGCTTCAGATGCACCGTTTTATTTTGAAGTGAACGCCGCCGGCCAGATCGTGGGCATCCCCGTTGGCGACAGCACCAACAACTTGGTGAACCCGGGCGAATCCGTATGGATCGACTATTTCATCGATTACGAAAACATCGGCTGCACTTTCAATGAGATATACGGTTTCCCGAACCGCATAGGCTACAGGACCGTTAGCGAATACTACAGCGAGATGATTTACCTAGCTGAAAAATACCCTCACCTCGTAAAACTGCACACAATGGGCTACACATGGTACGGCAGGCCGCTGTACGTGCTGGAAATCTGCGACAAGCCTGGCGTTGAGGACGGCAGGGCTGAGTGGCTGCACTTGGCTGCAACCCACGCCAGGGAATGGCCCGCCAACGAGCTTGCCCTGAACAACGCCTGGTGGTTCACAACCGAGTACCAGAAATACCTTGACGGCAAGGCATACGACCCTAGGGTTATCAATGTTATGAAGAACGTCAGGTCTTGGGTGACCCCGTTGCACAACCCTGACGGGACCCACTGGGATCAAGCCGTAGGCGGCAGCCAGCGCAAGAACAGAAGGCCCGGCGCGACCCCCGCGCAGTTCGGCATGAAGTACTTTGGCACCACCTCTGCCAACATATCAGCAGGCAGCCTTGGCGCAGCCAACTACATCGGCTCCGACGTTAACAGGAACTGGGCGTACCGCTGGGGATCAAACGACGGGTCCAGTGCTTGGAACGCGACTGGCGAGAACACCAACCGCGGCATGGGGCCCGGCAGCGAACCTGAGAACGTTGCCCTCACCGGTTTCATGAGGAACCGAATGATAGGATCCGACATTTCCGGGCACACCTCCGGCGACTTGGTCATATTCCCATGGTCCAACAAAAAAGGCGCCGCCGAAGTGAACGGCCCGATGGACTTTGTTGCCCTTGGGCGCGAACTGTCTTCCTACAACCAGTACACCAACTACCACGAACGCGTCATCTACTCCCAGTCCGGCGAGGGGCAGGAGTACATGTACGGCGGGTACAGAGCCCTCGGCTTCACCGTCGAGATGGGGCAGAGCTTCAAACCTCAATACCTCGGTGTGAACAGCGCTTATCTCACAGCATCGTTCAACGACCGCAACCCCAACGTTGGATACAGGACACCTTCTGTACAATGGGCTTCCGCGACAGCGCCCACAACCACAATAAGCGCACCTGTGGCTGTTCTGCTGCCTACAACCTTGTATGGCGACAATGGCGAAACTTGGACGACGCCTCAGAAGCTGAAGACCTTCATCCCCACCTATTCCCACTCCGCTTGGATGACCACACCCGCTTTCCTCCAAGCAGAGCTTAATGCTGACCCCGACTTCGTCAGGGGCAAGATACTCCTTTGCTACTCTGCCAGCAACGCGACAAATACCAACGACGTCGTGCTGCTTGCCCAGAGAAACGGCGCGGTTGCCGTTCTTTTCGCTCAGATAGCCACCGGCATAGCTGCCGACAGCAACCATGGCCGAGGCTCCGCGCCTTCCATCACCACCACCGGCGCAAACCCTGTCACTATCCCCGCCGGCACGATCTTCAGGATGCATGCCAGGGAGATATGGGAAATCATGGTGCGCGACGGCATGGACTGGGAAGGCCGTACTGTAGAGAACATGCTCACTCTCAACCCCAACTCCTTGCAGAAGCCGTACAACCCCTTCTACTGGATGTGGGAGAAGAACGCCTACATGTACGTGACACTTGCTGAGACCGCTGACAAATTCGCCGGCCACATTGTCGGTAAAGTTTCGGATGCCGGCGGCAACGCCGTGCCCGGAGCCAACCTCAACCTCACCAAGGACGTTTACCACACTCAGCTTGCAGAGCAGGCCACAGACCGCGTCTTCTGGGATCCGATGACCCACACAAGCGGCTACGAAGGCCCTGCTACCACCGCCTCCACTGCCAATAGGAAACCCGACTGGCGCGGGGTCAACTGGGCACAGTACGCGCCTTGGGGCCACGGTGTGAACACGAACACTGCCAACCTCGACCCGGCTCTTGCAAAGATCGCGCCGGACATCCAAGCTTGGTTTGCAGCAAACCCGCCAAAGAGCCGCTACTACGACGACATCTGCAACTACGTAAACCCAACGACCGGCGATACCTTCAGGACTATCAAAGAACTCCAGACAGGCTACATGGACATTCAGAACGCAGACGGAACATATGACTGGTCCGTGGTGCCTTCGCAGCAGCCGGAGACCTACGCCTACGAAGGGCGCAACCAGCCCAACTGGACCGGCGGCACCGCCGTCAATATCAGAAGGGGCACTGCAGCAGGCTTCGAAGTCGACTCCGCATCTGACCCGCGCATAGGGTTATTCATCTACGAAGACGAAGGCTACGACATTGTCGCCAAAGCTCCGGCCTTCTACGACAGCGCAGTCAACACCGTCTTTGTTGAAGACTATAAGGCTGTTAAGAACAACGTCAACTTCACAGTGTCAAAAGCTATAACGACAGACTTCGACTTTGGCAAAGCTTGGGGCCCGGTGGGCGACGTGACAGTCCCGTTCTCCACTTGGCTGCCTGATGGCACCAAGGGCGTCATTGAAGGGGCTGCTGTAACCGCCATAGTGGGCGGACTTCCTGCTGTCGTGAATTCCCTTGGCGGCGGCAACTACACTGCCACTTTCGATCCCACCGTATATGGCACGGACAGCGTTGACATCGTCATCGACTTCGAAGGCGGCGCAGCCCACTCGGCATTCGCTGGGGAAATCGAATTTACGTGCGTCTATGTGGATCTTTCGGTTGACAACGTGAACTACATCATCAACGACGTGGAATACACAGTGTCGCTCCGCGATGCGGTTGACGTGCTGGCAGTCGAGCTGGAATTCGTTATCGACGGCAACATGCTGGCAGGCAAAGGACTTGAAGGCCTGAACGGCTTCGATGCCATGAACCAAGTGCTCTGGATTTACGCCGGCGACAACCTTTGGAAGGGCACAGTGACACTGGATCTTCCGTCCGGCACGACAACCGGGCTTACGGCGGCAGGCCCAGTTGACATTGCAGTGTTCTCCTACACCGCGAAGGGCTACGGCAACGCAGTCATGACTTTGACGGGCGCAAGGGCGGTCGGCCTGTTTGGCGACACAACCAAGTACCTGACCACAGTCATCGGCGACGGCGCAGCGACAAGCATCATCGCCAAGTCCAAGTACGACCTGAACAGGGACGGCGTAGTTGACGCCCTCGACCTTGGCATCATGCTGCTCTATTGCGGCTTCGATGCTGACGGCGCAGACTGGGATGCTTTAGTCAAAGTAAACGACGCATGGGGCAACCCGGTCACCGCAAGCATGTGCGACGTTAACGGCGACGGGCTCATCGACATGCTTGACCTGCTTGATCTCTTTATCCACTACACGAAGTGACAAAAGGGGGACAGTTCCTGTGTCATGTGACAAAAGGGGACGGTTCCTGTGTCATGCTAGATATGAAGGCGAGCCGCAGGGCTCGCCTTTTTTGTGCGTCTGATGAACGCATGATGAACGCATTTAACAGAACAGAAAAAATTCAAGTATACAAAACGCCGTAACTTCTGCTATAATGAATTATTGGGAAATAAAACAGGAGGCAACGCAATGGGGCTAAAAGTAGCTAAATTCGGCGGATCGTCTGTAGCAGACGGGATTCAGCTTGCGAAAACAAAGCAGATCATTGAGGAAGACATAGACAGAAGGTATGTGGTGCTGTCTGCCCCCGGTAAAAGGTACCAAGGGGACAGCAAGATAACGGATCTTCTGTACATGTGCCAGATGCACGTGGAGCACAACTTGCCTTACGAGCAGGTTTTTCAGGTGATATGCGACCGCTATATGGCAATTCAGATACATCTTGGAGTGAATGCCAATCTATTGAAGGAATTTGACGTCATAAAGGAAAACCTGAAAGCAGGCGCATCCGCAGACTATATTGCGAGCAGGGGGGAATATCTAATATCGCTTCTGATGGCAAAATTCATCGGTTATGATTTCCTCGACACGGCTGGGCTCGTCCAATTCGACAAAAACGGCAGATTTTTGGTGGAAGAAACGAACAATACACTTGGCGAAGAATTGCGCAAGCACGAAAAGGCAGTGCTTCCGGGGTTTTATGGAACCTATCCCGACGGGACGATCAAAACATTTCCCAGGGGGGGCTCGGACATCACGGGGGCAGTAGTCGCGCGCGCTGCATGTGCCGACATATATGAGAACTGGACCGACGTTTCAGGATTTTTGACAGCCGACCCCAGCATCGTAAAAAACCCGAAGCCAATAGGGAGCCTTTCATACAAGGAGCTGAGGGAACTGTCTTACATGGGGGCTTCCGTTATCCACGAAGACACCATCTACCCGGCAAGGGCGGCGAACATCCCAATCAACATAAGGAACACGAACAAGCCTGAAGATATTGGGACCATGATCACCTCTGAAGAGATAATACACGAGGGCCAGATAATAACGGGCATTGCCGGCAGCAAGGATTTTACGGTCATGGCTATCTACAAAAACAACATGAACGCAGAACGCGGCTTTGTAAGGCGCATCTTAGGGATACTTGAGGACTACGACATAACCGTCCAACACATGCCCAGCGGCATAGACACAGTTTCAGTAGTAGTGCCAAACAGCCACTTGAACGGCCGCCTAGATGAGGTGCTTGGTGACATATGGAACAACCTGAAGCCTGATTCCGTTGATGTTTTTGAAGACATGTCGCTGATCGCAACTGTCGGCTGCGGGATGTCAAGGAGGCGGGGCGTAGCAGCAAAACTGTTCTCGGCACTGGCAGACGCAGGTGTCAACATTAGGATGATAGACCAGGGCTCAAGTGAAATGAACATAATTGTCGGAGTTGAAAACAAGGACTTCGACGCTTCCATCAAGGCAATTTACAGCGCATTCATAGAACAGACGGCTCAAACCACCGCCTAGCAGGCGAGTGCGGAGCTGAACGAGGGAGCAAAATAGATGAGCAGCCACTTAATGGCTACAGTTGCGATCGTGTTGCTGATCGCGGCATCGGCTTATTTTTCCGCAATGGAAACGGCATTCACGTCATTCAACCGCATCAGGATAAAAAACATGGCGTCAGAGGGCAGTAAAAAAGCCAAAGCAGTATTGAATTTGGCTGATAATTTTGACAAGCTGCTTTCAACGATTCTGATCGGGAACAACATAGTCAACATAGCAGCAGCGTCGATCGCCACCCTGCTGTTCGTAGATCTTTTTGGCAGCAAGGCAGGTGCGCCGCTTTCTGCCCTCACCGTAACAGTGACGGTTCTGGTGTTTGGCGAGATATCCCCTAAAAGCATAGCAAAGGAAGTGCCTGAAAAGGTCTGCCTTTTTTCAGCGCCAATAATAAAGCTTTTTTTGTTCGTCCTGACCCCGGTCAACTTTTTGTTTGCTGCATGGAAGAGATTCCTTACGAAGATACTCGCACTCGATGCAGGCAGCCCGATAACAGAAGAAGAGCTGCTTACGATAGTGGAAGAAGCCCAGACGGTCGGGAGCATCAACACCGAACAGAGCGAACTAATTCAAAACGCAATAGAATTCAACGAGCTTGAGGCATGGGACGTCCTGACCCCTCGTGTCGACGTGGCAGCAATAGACATCAGCGATTCAAAGGCTGAGGTCGCAAGAGTCTTCGCCGAAACCGGGTTTTCAAGGCTGCCTGTTTACGAAGAAACGATAGACAAAATAGTCGGGGTGCTGAACCAGAAGGATTTCAGCAATTTCATAGTCAATTCAGGCAAAGAGATCTCCGAATTCGTGAAACCTGTCGTCTTTATGGCCGGTTCCGTGAAAATTGCAGCGCTTCTTAAAAGGATGCAGAAAGCAAAGACTCACATCGCAATCATAGTGGACGAGTATGGCGGGACAGAAGGCATAGTTACGATGGAGGACATCATTGAAGAGCTTGTAGGTGAAATATATGACGAGCATGAAACAGAGGCGTCACAGGAATTTTTGCAGCTGCAGGACGGCAGCTACAAGGTTTTGTGCAGCGCAAATGTTGACAAGATGTTTGATTACTTTGGCATCAAGCAGGAACTGGCAGAAGTCACGACAGTAAACGGCTGGGTAGTCGTCGAACTCGGCAAGCTCCCCGAAGCAGGGGACACATTCAAATATGAGGGCTTGTCTGTGGCGGTGACGAGGGCAGACGGGAAAAAAGCTCTGGAAATAAAGATCGTAAGAAGCGAAAACCAAAGCGAACCAAGAAGGGAGCAGTAAAAATGGGAATTATGGAAAAAATCTTCGGCGACCTAAACGTGAAAGAAGTCAAGAAAATTGAAAAAATCGCCGACGCTATTGAAGCCTTGGATGAAGAAATGCAGTCGCTCAGCAACGAAGCTTTGAGAGGCAAGACTGACGAGTTCAGGGGCAGGCTCAGCGATGGCGAGGCATTGGACGACATCCTTCCCGAAGCTTTCGCCGTGTGCAGGGAAGCGGCGCAGCGCAGCCTCGGCATGAAACATTTCAGGGTGCAGCTTATCGGAGGTGTCGTGCTCCATCAAGGGAGGATCGCTGAGATGAAGACCGGCGAGGGCAAAACATTGGTGGCCACTTTGGCGGCGTACCTGAATGCCCTAGCCGGCAAAGGCGTACATGTGGTGACAGTCAACGACTACCTTGCCAAGAGGGACATGGAATGGATGGGCAAGCTTTACACTTTTCTCGGGCTAACTGTCGGCTGCGTCATTCACGGCATCAGCGGCGACGAGAGGAAAGCCGCGTACAGGGCGGACATTACATACGGTACAAACAACGAATACGGTTTCGACTACCTGCGCGACAACATGGTCATATACCAAAGCGAGCTGATGCAGCGGGAGCTCAACTACGCGATCATCGACGAGGTCGACTCGATACTGGTGGACGAAGCGAGGACGCCGCTTATCATTTCAGGGCAGGGGGCAAAGTCAACGGATCTCTACACGTCTGCCGACAAATTTGTCAAGGGGCTTCGGCTCACAGAGGATTTTACGATTGAGGAAAAAGACAAAACGGTATCCATAACAGAAGAAGGGGTCGCAAAGTGCGAGAAGTATTTCAACGTCGAGAATTTCTCAGACCCGGAAAACATGGAAATAAACCACCACGTGCTTCAGGCGCTGAAGGCGAGGAACCTGATGAAGCGCGACGTGGACTACATAATCAACGAAGGCGAAATAGTCATAGTCGACGAATTCACAGGGCGCCTTATGTACGGGAGGAGGTACAGCGACGGGCTCCACCAAGCCATTGAAGCGAAAGAGGGGGTGCTGGTCAGGTCAGAGTCGAAAACCCTCGCGACCATTACGCTCCAGAATTACTTCAGGATGTACCAGAAGCTATCGGGGATGACAGGTACGGCAAAGACCGAAGAGGCTGAATTCCGCGACATCTACAACATGGATGTAGTAGTCATACCTACGAACAAACCAATCACCAGGCAGGATCTTGAGGATTCGATATACGCCACTGAGCGCGGCAAGTTCCTCGCGATAGCAGACAGAATAAAGGAATACTACGAGACAGGGCAGCCGATACTGGTTGGCACCATATCCATTGAACGTTCTGAAATTATAAGCGATATGCTCAAAAAGCGGGGCGTGAAGCACAACGTGCTGAACGCCAAGCAGCACGCGCGGGAGGCTGAAATCATAGCCGAGGCCGGTAGGCTCGGCTCAGTTACCATAGCCACGAACATGGCAGGGCGCGGAACCGACATTATCCTTGGGGGAAACGCAGAATTCGAAGCCAAGAAGGAGATGAGAAAAAACGGGTACACGGAGGAGGACATACTGTTTGCCACGAGTTTCGTCCCCTCGGACGACCCGGAGAAGCTCAGCGTCAGGGAAACCTTCCACAAATACTTCGATCAATTCAAAGAAGAAAGGGCACCGGAACAGGAAAAAGTCAGGGAGCTTGGCGGGCTTTGCATCATAGGGACGGAGCGGCACGAGTCGCGCAGGATCGACAACCAGCTCCGGGGGCGTTCAGGGCGCCAAGGGGATCCTGGGGTCACCCAGTTTTTCATATCCCTTGAAGACGAGCTGATGCGGCTCTTTGGCGGCGAGAGGATACAGGGGTTCGTTGGCAGGCTGGGGGTTGAGGAAACAGACGCCCTTGAAGCGGGGATGCTGACGAAATCCATTGAAAACGCACAGAAAAAAGTCGAGGGCAGAAACTTCTCCATCAGGAAATACGTCCTGCAGTATGACAACGTGATGAACAAACAGCGCGAAATAATATACGACGAGCGCCGCAAAGTGCTGTTCGGAGAGGATCTGCGGGAGTACATCGGCAACATGGTCGCAGAGCTCGTGGAAGAATGCACGGGCCCCATCACCATTGGGTCGAAATATGCCGAAGAGTGGGACATAGCTGCGCTGGAGACGTCGCTAAAAAGGATATGCCCGTTGTTCCCGGCTTTTAAGTACAGCGAGCAAGACGTATTGGAGCTGACGGAGGACGCCCTCAAAGAAGGCATACTGGAGAAATTCGAGGAGCTCTACGTCGACAAGGAGAACGAGATAGGCGCGGACAAGATGCGCGACATCGAACGGATGATACTGATAAGGGTCGTTGACAACAAATGGATGGACCACATCGACGCCATGGACCAGCTGAAAAGCGGTATCGGGCTAAGAGCCTTGGGGCAGCAGGACCCTGCGGCGGCTTATGCAAACGAGGGTTTCGACATGTTCGAGCTTATGGTGCAGTCCATCAAGGAGGACACAGTCAAGTTCTGCTACAACGTGACCGTCCAGACCACAACGGTGAGGAAACAGATCATCGGGAGCGGAATCGACAGGAAGGACGATTTTGCGGACAGCGGATCGCCTAGCGCAGAAGGCAGCGAAGCGCCGCCAAGGCCAGACATCCCTCAAAGGGCAGCCGTGCCGCCAAGGGAAAAGAAGCAGGAAACCTTCAAAAGGGCAGGCGCAAAGATCGGCAGGAATGACCCATGCCCCTGCGGGAGCGGCAAAAAATACAAAAACTGCTGCATGAGCAAGGAATAGCGGATAGAAACAGTTGACAGTTGATGACGTGAACATGCAAAAGCCGGCAGAACGGTGCTCCGCCGGCTTCATTTTGCGCGTTTGCGTTATTTGGTGTAGTGTATGAACAAGTCGAGGAGGTCGAGCATGTCGATGACGCCGTCGCCGTTCACGTCGCACATGCTTGCCGTCACCGGCCTGCCCCTGGAGTCGTTGACTTTTACCAAAGTGGCCCAATCTGCAGAATCCGCGTCAAACCCGCAGTAAAGCAGCATGATGCCCAGATCCAGTGCATCCACCTTGTTGTCCTTGTTCAGGTCGTACTTTGACCAAACCAGCTGCTCAATAGTGGTGGTTGCGTTGCCTTGGACTGCAGTGGTGTCGAGGAATTTAGTTGTCCCGTCAAGCCCGACGACCTTTATGCTCGTCAGGTTCATGGTAGCGTCGCCTTGGGCAAGGGGCGCAAAAACGAACTTGGCTATGTCCACAGCCGTAAAGGCAGGCGGAGTAAAGCCCGTTGAGTCTCCAGCTTTGTAAGCCAGCGTCACTGAACCGCTCCACTTGCCATCGCCCGCATAGTGCCAGAAAATATCGCTAATCGGCTCAAACCCGTTACATCCGACAACGCCTTTGCCGGCCAGCAAGCCACCGTCAACCACGAATTCCAGCTCTACAGCCAGCAGGTCTTTTGCCCCGCGCAGCGCTAAGGTGTATTCCACGTCGCCTTCAATTCCGCTCACTGCGTCTACGTTAAGGAACGCGGTCACTTGGTCTTCCAGGGACCTGGCCGAATAATAAACCGCAAGTGCTATCAGGTCGCCAATCTGTTCAAGCCTTTCCCGGCTGAAGTTCACCTCGTACGAGTCGCCAGCCTTGTGATAAAGGGTCTCGAACGACGTTCCCTTCTCGTTGCGGCGCCAGTCGTATTCCACCGCGTTCATCATGTTCATGAAGCTCTTGTCGGTCCTAGTGGCTTCAACCACGAAAGCGTAGTGGTCCGTTGTGGTGTCGTAGCAGATGTTGAACTTGCTCATGTCGAAGCCGGTCTTCAGACCCGCAAGGTATGAATGGTTGAACACATCGTATTCCATAGCGATTGGAATAGCCGCAGGGACGTCCATCAGGCGCTGGTTTGTGGTGATAGTCCCTTCCAACGTTTGCAGCCTCCTGTCACTTATGTTAAGGAACATGTGGATGCAGTCGGCTTGGCTTGTGGATATCATGTCCACGTTGTAGTTCGCAACGAAGCCCTCGCGTTCCGCGTCTGTCATGTCGGCGCAGAAAGCCCTAGCGCCGCGCAGGCCGCCTTCTTCGTTGTCAAAAGAGATGAAAACGACGTTGTATTCGAACTGTACGCCTCTTAGTGCGCGCGCCATCTCAAGGGTGAATATCGTGCCGGAACCGTTGTCGTTCATTCCCGGTCCGCTTCCAGTAGTATCGTGGTGGGTCGTAAAGTAGACTGTCTTGTCTGAACCTGTGGCTGACGGCAGCACAGCGACCACGTTCTTGCCGACATTGTTGCTGTACAGCCTCACTTTTACTTCAGTAGCAGCATTGAGGCTTGCAACCATCCCTCTGGTTTCGTAGTTCAGCATGTACCCCACAGGGATTGTAATATTCGTGCCGCTTGTGGTGTTGCCAATGCGGCTGTAGGTCGTGTTGCCGTTGGAAGCTTCTTGGAACGTCTGGAAGAACACTGCCCCCGCTCCAGCGGTTTGCAGGGCCAAAGCGGCATTGTAGTAGTTTGCCGCAGAAGGCGCTGTGGTTGTGCCGTTGGTGACGAATACCGCTTTGCCGCCGTATGCAGCATCGGCTGGAACAGTCAGCGCAGAGCCTGGCGCCGTCCAGTTCACAACCTCGACTCCGGTAATTGAAAGGGTGTCGCGGCTGTCGTACTTGAACACAGAGGTGGTGCCGTATGTCGGGCCGTAGTACGCATAGTGCTTGTCCCCGATTTCAATAAGGCCGTTGATAGTCGGGTTGCCGTAGGTGAATTCATGGATGTAGGGTTCGTAGCCGTAGGAAGTGAACTCGTCCATTAGCCAGTCGACGCATATGTCGCGCCTAGGGGAGTACGCAATCCTGTTGCCGATTTCGTTTGACAGGTACTTGGCCAGCGCCTCGGCATGGTCGTAGTCGATCAAATCCAGATAGGCAGCCTCAAACTCGTTGAGGGCGTAATCGTCCACCGAAGCCATGGACTGCGGGACAAACAGCAGCGTAATCAGCAGTACCGCAACTGTCACCAAAGATAGTGTTCTTGATTTCATTGTGATTTACCTCCATTCACTTTTTAAAATAAATTGGAGTCATTATATCACATTTTGTGTGGTGAAGTAAAGAGCATTTTTTGTTGCGGAGCAGTTAATCAGCATTTTACGTATTTGACTGAGAATATGGATAAATTGTTGATTTTTTCATCAATATGCCGTACAATAAAAAATGGCGAAAAAACATCGCAGAAAGGAGAACAAAGATGATAGAGCTGGATCAAATAAGGACAGCGCTTCCCCGCATGCGGGAAATCTTACTGGAAGTAGGTGATTCACTTTGACCTCTCCGGTCTGAGGAGCAAACAAAGCGAATTGGCCGCGCAGCTTGAAGGAGACGGCTTCTGGGAGGACCAGGAGAACGCGAAAAGAATCCTGAAAGAGAAAAAAAGCGTCGAAAACAAAATAGAGGAATACGAAAATTTGACCACGCAGCTTGAAGACGTGGAGACTTTGATTGAGATGGCAGAGGAAGAAGAAGACGCATCGCTTATTGACGAAATAAAGGAGTCCTACGAGGGAGTGGGCTGCAAGGTGGAAGACATCAGGATAAAGACACTCCTTAGCGGCAAATACGACAACCACAACGCCATCATATCCGTGCACGCGGGATCCGGAGGCACGGATGCACAGGACTGGGCCAGCATGCTGCTTAGGATGTACACCAGATGGTGCGAGGACAAGAAGTACAAAGTCCAGCTGCTGGACATGCAGGACGATGTTGAAGCGGGGATCAAGAGCGCAACCCTTCTTGTTGAGGGGGAATACGCCTACGGGTACCTGAAGACTGAAAAAGGCGTACACAGGATCGTGCGAATATCGCCTTTCGACTCCTCCGGAAGGAGGCATACGTCGTTTTCGTCCCTTGACGTGATGCCTGAGATCGACGACGACGTCACCGTGGAGATAGACCCGGAGGACCTCAGGATCGACACTTACAGGTCAAGCGGCGCAGGCGGGCAGCATGTCAACAAGACCGATTCAGCCATCAGGATCACACATATACCAACGAACGTTGTCGTGACCTGCCAAAATGAACGTTCCCAACACCAGAACAAGGAAATGGCCATGAAAGTGCTCAAGTCGAAGCTGCTTGAGCTGAAAGAGCAGGAGCACAAGGAAAACCTTAAAGAGCTGCAGGGAGACTACAGCCAGATTACTTGGGGCAGCCAAATCCGCTCATATGTTTTCCACCCTTATACAATGGTCAAGGACCACCGCACAAACGCAGAGGTCGGGAATGTCCAGTCGGTCATGGACGGGAAGCTGGACTATTTCATAAATGAAAAGCTAAAACTGAAGGACAGTTAGGGCATGGCACTATTCGCCGGACTCTAATTGAGGAATTGCGCAGGAGAGAAATGAACATAAACGAAACATTGGCAAAAGAATTTAACCTCAACTTGGCCATAGTGCAAAACACGGTGGCTCTGATCGAAGACGGAAACACTATCCCGTTCATAGCGAGGTACAGGAAAGAGGTCACGGGTGCCATGTCCGACATAGTGCTGAGGGACCTTGACAGCAGGCTCACGTACCTGAACAACTTGGCAGAGCGGAAAGCAGAAGTCATCCGGCTCATAGACGAGCAAGGGAAGCTCACAGAAGAGCTGAGGGCGCAGATCGAAAAGGCGGAGGTCTTACAAAGGGTTGAGGATCTTTACAAACCTTTCAAACAGAAAAAAGCCACCAGAGCGTCGAAGGCCAGGGAAAAGGGGCTTGAACCCCTCGCGAACGTCTTTGCGGCACAAGAGCTGACAGAAGGCTCGATACTGGATATCGCGGCGGAATACGTGAACGAGGAAAAGGGGGTTGCGAATGCTGCGGAAGCGGTGCAGGGTGCTATGGACATAATAGCGGAAACCGTCGCAGACGACCCGGAAATCACGGCACTGGTGAGGGAAAAGACGATGCGGTCTGGCATACTCACAAGCGAGGCTGCAAACCCCGAAGAAAAGACGGTCTACGACATGTACTACGAGTACCAAGAGCCAATATCAAAGATACCCGACCACAGGGTGCTTGCCATCAACCGGGGCGAAAGCGAGAAAAAGCTGAAAATAAAAATCATATTGGTTGCGGAGGAAATGACAGGGCTCATCGAAGGCGAAGTCATCAAAAACGAGGAATCTATCTTTACGGACCTGCTCAAGGAAGTAGTAGCTGACTCCTACAAGAGGCTGATAGCACCTTCCATCGAAAGGGAGATGCGAAGCACACTGACTGAGCGGGCTGAGGCCGAGGCCGTTAAGATTTTCGCGAAAAACACCGAAAAGCTCCTGATGGTCCCCCCCGTCGTCGGGGCGCGGATTATCAGCATTGACCCAGGCTACAGGACAGGGTGCAAAGTCGCCGTGCTGAACGAAACGGGGAAATTGCTTGCCTACACAACTGTCTACCCGACGGAGCCAAAAAACGACGTTGCGGGCACAGAGGCAACACTGAAAAAACTCATTGATAAATTCAAAACAAACGTAATAGTCATTGGTAATGGCACAGCTTCAAGGGAAACCGAGGAGGTTGTGGCGAATTTCATCAAGAAAAACAATTACGCAATAAGCTACACCATAGTGAACGAGGCAGGAGCGTCTGTCTATTCCGCGTCAAAACTAGCGTCAGAGGAATACCCCGACTTGGACGTAACGACACGGGGCGCGATGTCGCTGGGCAGAAGGCTGCAGGATCCTCTTGCGGAGCTTGTCAAGATATCGCCCAAGCACATCGGCGTTGGACAGTACCAGCACGATATCAACCAAGCAAACCTGAACAGTGCGCTTACAAACGTAGTTGAGGACTGCGTGAACAGGGTGGGGGTAGACCTGAACACGGCTTCGCCGTCGCTCCTCTCGTACATAGCAGGGATAAACATGGGGATTGCAAAAAATATTGTGGCCTACAGGGAGGAAAACGGGAGGTTCCGTGACAGGAAAGACCTGAAAAAAGTTGCAAAGCTTGGAGAAAAGACATTCAACCAGTGCGCCGGCTTCATGCGGATCGCGGAAGGGGTGGATCCCCTTGACGGGACATCCGTGCATCCAGAGTCCTACAGCGCAGCGGACGCTATGCTCAAAAAGCTTGGCATAGACAAGGCCGACATTGCAGAAGGCGGAGTGAAGGACATAGAGGACAAGATTTGCAAGGCGTACCCGATGGAGACTGCGAAAAAGACAGGAAGCACCAGAGGGCAGGGGCTGGCAGCCCTTGCCGCGCTCATGGCGGGCGATGAGGATTCAAAGAAGCACCTCGGCAAGAGCATTGAAAAAATGGCTGGCGACATCGGCCTTGGGCTTATGACGCTTCGAGACATAATAGACGAGATCAAAAAACCGGGGAGGGATCCGAGGGAAGGGGCGCCTCCGGTAGTGTTCCGCAGCGACGTGAAGAGCATTGAAGACCTCAAAATAGGAATGGAGATGGAAGGGACTGTACGGAACGTGGTAGATTTCGGGGCGTTTGTCGACATCGGGGTCAAAAACGACGGGCTAGTCCACATATCGGAGATGAGCGACAGGTTCATTAACCATCCGATGGACGTGGTATCGGTAGGTGACACGGTGAAGGTGCGAATACTTGAGATAGATTACGACAGGCAGAAAACTAGGCTGACGATGAAAAAAAATTCATAGCAAAGGGAGACTATTTCAGATGATACTAGAAACATTTACAAAGTTGATGGCGGAAACCGGGTTTGCGCATTTTGCGGAATG
Source organism: Clostridiales bacterium (assembly GCA_009782285.1). Classification (GTDB taxonomy): domain Bacteria; phylum Bacillota; class Clostridia; order Peptostreptococcales; family Anaerovoracaceae; genus WRJK01. The sequence goes on along the minus strand of WRJK01000023.1, from coordinate 6,389 downwards.
GCGTTCGCTGGTAATGGTAGTTGTGGCGCTTGTTTTCCTCTACCTTGCCATAGGCAAAGGGTTTGAGCCGCTTCTGCTGGTCCCGATTGCTTTTGGAATGCTGCTCTCCAACCTTCCAGGCAGCCCCATCTTCGACCAGACTATTTTTGACGCAAACGGCAACCTTATAACAGAGGGCCTTTCCGACAGGATGATGAACCTTGGGCTGTTGCACGGGTTTTACCTGCTCAAGCCTTTTTTCCCGTCGCTGATATTCCTAGGCGTCGGGGCAATGACGGACTTCGGACCGCTTATCGCAAACCCGAAATCGCTGCTTTTGGGCGCAGCTGCGCAGTTCGGCATCTTCGTGGCGTTCTTTGGGGCAATACTCAGCTGGGAAATTTTACCATTAGGATTCACAGCTCAGGAAGCGGCGTCGATAGGGATCATTGGAGGGGCTGACGGGCCCACGGCAATCTGGCTGACCACCAAGCTGGCGCCTGTGATACTGGGTGCTGTGGCAGTGGCTGCGTACTCTTATATGGCGCTGGTGCCAGTCATCCAGCCGCCGATCATGAAGCTCCTTACGACTAAAAAAGAACGCATGATAAAGATGGACCAGCTCAGGTTCGTCAGCCAGCGGGAAAAGATATTGTTCCCGATAATGGTTGCTATTGTCGTAATAATAATACTACCCCCTGCAGCGCCCCTGCTGGGCATGCTGATGCTGGGCAACCTCTTCAGGGAATGCGGGAGGACGCTGAGGCTTTCGGATACTGCAGCGAACGCGCTCATTAACATAGTCACGATACTTCTGGGGCTTGCCGTTGGTGCGTCAGCTATAGGGGAAACCTTCCTTGTGGCGAAAACGCTCATGATAGTGCTGCTTGGGATAATAGCCTTTGGGTTTGGGACGGCGGCAGGCGTGCTACTTGCCAAACTCATGAATGTGCTAACAGGAGGCAAGATAAACCCGCTCATCGGGTCTGCCGGAGTTTCTGCGGTTCCGATGGCTGCCCGCGTTTCGCAGGTCGTCGGCCAGCAGGAAAACCCAACCAACTTCTTGCTGATGCACGCGATGGGTCCCAACGTTGCAGGAGTCATCGGCTCTGCCGTGTCTGCCGCTGTAATGTATTCGATGTTCAACGGGTTCGTTGTGATGTAAACGGAGGGCGGCTTGTGACAAAAATAAACACCGTGCTGCTTGACTTCGACGGAACGGTCATGGATACGAATGCTGTGATCATAGGGTCTTGGCAGCACACTTTCCGAACCATCGAGGGCAAGGAGAGGCCAGTTGCGGATATAATCAAGACCTTTGGCGAGCCTTTGGACCACACGATGGCGAGGCTGTTTCCTCACATGGATTCAAGAGATGCAGTTTCCATATACAGAAGCTTTCACTACAATAATTTCGGCGACATGATAAAATTGTTCCCGGGAATCCCAGAGCTCCTTGCAGCCTTGAAAGGACGGGGCTACAAACTGGGGCTTGTAACGTCGCGCCTTAGGCGGACCACCATGGAAGGGCTGGAGCAATACAGAATAAAGGAGTACTTCGACGCAGTGGTCACCTGCGAAGACACTTCAAAACACAAGCCGGATCCGGAACCCATCGACATAACTCTGAGAAAGCTCGGTTCAAAACCGGACGAGAGCATAATGCTTGGCGACACGATGCATGACATCCTGTGCGCGAGGAATGCAGGAGTGAAATCGGTGCTTGTTGATTGGTCGCTGGCGGTTTCGGAAGAGGAAAAAACGGGGGAGAGCGCCCCTGACTATATAATCAAGGCAGCGGACGAGCTGCTCGCAATACTGGCAAAGGAATAACCAGGGCCTGTTTTTATGCTAAAAGCCCACTACGGCAGGGAAAGCCTAAATAAAGAAAAATACATGTTCGACATCATCAGGCAGGCAGAAGGGAGAACCTTGCTGCTTGTTCCCGACCAGTTCACTCTGCAGGCTGAAAAGGAGGCCTTTTTTTACCTTGAGACAAAGGGCTTCATGGATTTGGAAGTCCTGAGTTTTTCAAGGCTGGGTGCCAAGGTGCTTAAAGAAACAGGCGGCAGCAGGCGGGCGGCAATCGACGAATGCGGTCGGTACATGCTCATAGCAAAAATTGCAGCCGAGAGCAGGAGCAAACTCAAGCTGTTCAAAAACAGCAGCATGCTTCCTTCCTTTTCTCAGATGGCAAACGACCTGATCTACGAGATGAAGCAGTACAGCACCACCCCGGATATCCTCTCAGAGTCAATTAAAAGCATGCCGGCAGATTCCATCCTCAGGCAAAAGCTCTCCGAGATACACCTCCTTTACAGCAGGTACGAAGAATACACAAAGGACAAATACTTGGACGGCGAGGACTATCTGCAGCTGTTCACTTCCAAGATAAACGCTTCCGAGCTTGTGCGCAGCAGCCGCATCTGGATCCACGGGTTTGACTATTTCACGCCCAAAAATATGGAACTGCTTAGAGAACTCATGAAATGCGCGCGTGAAACAAACATTTTGATGACCTACGACAGAACCGGACGGGACAGCGAAATATTCGAGGTTGCTGGCAGGATGATCGTGAAGATGACGGATATTGCCGCAGAAAACGGCATATCGAGCGAGCTGATCCAAGTCCCCGACGCATACAGAAGGGGCAAAGAAGAAAAATCCGAAGCACTCATAGCTGTAGAGAGGGAGCTGTTTTCCATCCCATTTTCCACAGGCAAGGATTTTGAAGGGGTCACACTGGTAAAAGCCGCAAACCCCTACAGCGAAATCGAATCCGCAGCAGCATGGGTTACGGAGCTCGTCAGGGAGCACGGGTTGAAATACAAGGACATTGCCATCATATGCAACGACATGGGCGAGCGGGCACTGATCGCAAGGCGCGTCTTCTCGGAATACGGCATAGGCCTGTTCATTGACCAGAAAAGAAGCTTTGCCCAGTGCGCGGCCGTGAGGTTCGTCATCTCTCTGATGGGTACGGTAATACACGGGTACCGGAATTCGGACATTTTCAGCATGCTCAAATCAGGCATGGCAGAAATGCAGGCAGACAAATACGAGGAGCTGGAAAACTATTCAGCAAAATACAAAATAAAGGGAAGCAAGTGGAAAAAGGAATTCTCAAAGGGCATTGAGGAATACGGGGAAGCTTTTACGGGGCTGGAGGCCAACAGGGAAGAGTTGGCAGGTTTTTTGGCAGAGTTTGAGGTGCCCTTTGCCAAGGCGAAGACGGTCCGGCAAAAAGTTGAAGCCCTGTACCTCTTTCTGAGTGAGACAGTAAAAATCCCGGAAAAGCTTGAAGCGGCGGTGGAGTCAGAAGCTGAAAGAGGCCTTTTTGAATACGCGGAAGAAACTTCACAGGCATGGAAAGGCATAGCAAACGTCTTCGACCAGCTTGTGGAGATACTGGGGGATGAAGAGATGAGCCACGGCGATTTCGCTGACGTGCTGAAAGCCGGCCTCGACGCTGTGGAAGTCGGGCTGCTGCCGCCTACCGCCGACGGGCTGATCCTAGGCACCATGCAGAGGATGAGGGTCGGCAGGATAAAAGCCCTGCTTGTCATAGGCGCAAACGAGGGTACCCTGCCTGCGGCTATGGCAAAAGAAGGCATCTTGAGCGACGACGAAAAAAACTGGCTCATGGGGCAGGGCATGGAAATGTGCAGGAGGGAAGAACTGCGGTTGGACGAAGAACGCCTCGCAATATACAGAAACATGTCAAGGCCAGGGCAATCCCTCTGGATGAGCCATTCGATAGCGGACAGCGAGGGCGGCAGGCTGAACCCGTCCACAATCTTTGACAAGATGATGGAAATATTCCCCGGCGTTTGCATTCAGAAAGACGTAATCAGCCAAAACGAACCCACCCGGCTTATACAGTCAAGAGGGGGTGCGCTTGTGCACATGACGTCTGCCTTGCGTGAATCAGTCGTCTGTGAGAAGCCACCGGCAGCCGAATGGGCCTGTGCAGCAGACTGGTACAGGGAAAACGAAGAGCAGAGCTACAGACTGGTGATTGACGGGCTGTTTTATAAAAACAGCCAAGGTAACCTTCCCGGCGAGTTAGTGGAAGAATTGTACAGGCAAGACAAAGAGGACACGGCTTTAAGCCCGTCTAGGCTCGAAAAGTTCGGAAGATGCCCCTTCGCCTTTTTCATGGACTATGGGCTTGCCCCCGAGGAAATCCGCGTTTTTGAGATAGCCGGAAGGGAGATTGGAGAAGTTTACCACAACTGCATCATGGGGTTCTCAAAGGAATTGACGGATTATGGCAAAAAAACAACAGAACCCGGGTCGCGCTGGATGGAGGTTACGAGGGAAGAGTGCGACGAGGCAATAGGCAGGCTCGTAGACCAGGAAGCGAACACGTACAGGGAGGGCATGTTTTCACAGGGAAGCGAAGAGGCGTACCGGACCGAGAGGATAAAAACCGTGTGCCGGGAAAACGCATGGATATTGGTGCAGCACGTGAGGTGCGGCAACATAAAACGCATGGATTTCGAGAAGAGGTTCGGTGGGCTGGACTTCCAATGGGGCAGCCACATACCGCCGGTTACCGTGCCGTTAAGCGGTGGGAAGAAGGTTCTGATAGAAGGGAAAATTGACAGGATAGATGTGCTGGCCGACGGCAGCGTAAAAATAATCGACTACAAGTCGGGGAAAGAAAAGTTCAGCATCGCCGAAGCGAAAGCGGGGTGGCGGCTCCAACTGATGCTGTACCTGAAAGCTGCCCAAAAGCAGGGGACTGAACCTGCTGGAGTATTTTACTATTTCATTGACGAAAAAGCGGAAACAGGGCGAATGGATGGGGTCGTCGTCGGCAAGGCGGCTGTGATCGATAGCATCGCAGGGGATTTTCAAGAGTATTCCAACATAATACCAGTGAGGAAATTGAAAGACGGAAAGCTGAAAGGCAACAGCGCAGGGAACCTGCTTAGCGAAACTGAGTTTGCAGAGCTGCAAGCTGCAGTAGACAACAAGGTTGAGGCCCTCTGCGAAGAGCTGCTTGGCGGCTGCGTAAGCGTAAGCCCAAAACGGTCAGGGAACTTGACAGCCTGCACATACTGCGGTTTCAAGGGGGTATGCAATTTTGATGTGGATTTTGAAGGATTTAAGTACGAAAACATTTGACGAACGGCAATTGGTTTAGTAAAATATAAGGAGTGCCGAAATATGCCACCGTGGCTCAATGGCAGAGCAGTGCATTCGTAACGCACAGGTTGTGAGTTCGATTCTCACCGGTGGCTCCATTGAAAACCCTGTGATGGGCGTTATCCTAGGCTTTTGGCCTGGCAGCGGATTGCGCTCATCGATTTATTTATAGACGTTCGCAGAGTAACTTTTCTCTTATTGCCTCAAGTAACTCCACAACGGTGTGAAAGTCCATTTTATCATTTTCATTGAAAACATAGGTGTTCTGCATCGAAGAAAACTCATCTCGTAGAGCTTTATTATCAGCCATCCCTTCAAATACTGTAAAGTCAGAGATCGGCTTTTCTGAAAGATCGCTTCCAATCCGTGCTCTTTCTTCGCGTCGCTTATATGCCATAATTGCCGTAAGGTTTTCAGGATTGGCAAGCAGGAACTTAATCTCGTTCAAATCACTCATCACCGAAAGATCGTAAAGATGCTTTGACACATCGAAATACTCTTTTCGCTGATAATAAAACTCCGTGGCAAAGACTTTATCAACAAAAATGCGTTCTAGCCGGATCGTGTCGACAGTAAACGGCATAACGCCGTACTCATCCCTTAAAACAGTTACCTGCACCTCATTCGCCTTGGTAAAGATAAGGGGAGAAATCATCAGCGGTGCAAAAGGTTCACTTATGGTAAAGGATGTGGCTTCAACTTTTACATGTCCAAATCTCTGGAGAGGGTCCAGCGTAAAATCACCAGTGCTGCTCGGATAATCGTACAAACTGATTATTGCGCCCTTTTGATTACTTTCAAGAGCTTTTTCAGCGGTGCGCGGTAAGCTCTGATATCCGTTTGCAGCTTTTTCCAATCGGCGTTTTGCTTGAGAGTTGGAACAACCGTCGATGCAAACAGTGAGGTCAATATCCTCAGAAAAACGACGGATACTGCCGAGAGCTTTATATAAGGCAGTTCCGCCTTTGAAATAAATAGGGGTTTCGTCTTGCCATTCAGACAGTTCTTTCAGCAGTAATGTGACATAGTAATCTTTTTCCAGCACATCCATTCGGATGCCAGTGTTTTCGTTAACAAACTCAAGAATCGTGGAAAATGCGTCTGCATTTGTGTGGAGTCTCAATGTCCTTTCCCTCCCAGCGCAATATCAATCGCTTTATACAGCGTCCTTTGCTCGCAATGGCACCGTGCGTACCATATCAGTTTTTCATTGTCAATTTGGCGGTACTCTAACATGGCGCGTAATACATAATCCG
>WRJK01000022.1 GCA_009782285.1 Clostridiales bacterium | reverse complement strand
CGTCTCGCCCGGACTGCCCATGTTGCTTGTGGCGGTGACCCGGACCTTCTGCGGCGGGAGCGGGATTTTGGAGAAGTCGATCTTCTGCACCTCCGACGGGGGCTTCTTGCCGGTGGCGGCTTTCTTGACATGGAGGAAGTTATTGCCTTTCGCCACCAGTTCCTGCACGTTCAGCAGTTCTTTGCCCGCCAGGGCCGGGGAGAACGCGCCCACCACGTCGGGGGCTGTCTCGAGGGCGTAGGAATCGCCCTTTTTCAGGGTAATGGTGGTGACCACGTTTTTGTCTTTGTCATTCTTGCTGGTCATTTTATAGCTGGGCGCTTTGCCGAAGTTGGCGGGCTTTACCTTGAACGAGGCGCTGCCCGGGGTCCGCGCCGCGCTGCTCGGGACCGTGCGCAAGAGGTATGTAGTTTTGGCCTTGCCGGAGATGATCGGGACGCCGGCCGGCGGCATCGGCTCCCAGTCGCCGGTCGGGGTCTTGCCGTTGGCGGAGGGCGCGTATTCATAGCCCTCAAACACCGCCTGCGTTTCGCCTTTCTTGGCGAGCACCCAGTCTTGGTCATGGTAATAGGGCTTTAATTTATCGGCGTTTTTCTTCGGGCGGGCGTTGAACTTGGGAAACTTGATCAGCGGCGCGTTGTCCGGGACGCCCTTGGCGACGGCCTCAATGTTTTTCTCCGGATCGGCCTTTACGGCCTTGTCGATCCAAACGGAGGACAGCCATAGCGTCAGTTCCTTGTTAAACAGCTTCTTAAACTTGTCGCCGGTGGGCAGGGCGCCTTTTTTCCACTTCTCCCCGCCGTCCAGGCTGTACGCCGCGACGCTGTAGTCGGCCGGCAAGACGATGGACTCGTCCGAGAGGTAGATGGTGGCGGCTGTGGCCGCGTCTTTTGTGTCGGATTCGACGGGAATGCTGGGCGGGGCGGGTTCGTCGGCCGCCGAAGCCGGGATGGCCGCCATTGGCGCAAGCCCCGCCAGCATGAGAACCGCCAAAAGTAGGCTGATACGCTTTTTCATTGCCTTTTCCTCCTTGAAATCAATCGGTCCGCGCGGGCATCCGTCCATGCCGGCCGGTTGGGTGGCAGAATACACCCATCCGATACTATGGATCGAAAAGACGGCGCGAAAAGTTAAACGGAAAGAGTGTCACCTAGGGTTAGACAGGCGCGGTTGACGGCATGGCGCGGCAAATGTTACAATAAAAGCCTATTATCACATCATTATTATACATTGCTGTCTCCGTCCTTTGCAACGGCTCCGCTTCTCACCCCGGGTGCAGCGCCCGCAAGTCCAAAACGATCTGTGAGGGATGACCATGAACCCCGACAAAACCATTTTTCGCGCGGAGCTGATTCAAAGGATGAAAACGGCGTCGGCCGGGAAGCATCTTTTTCTGGCCGCGCCCGGCGGGTACGGAAAGACGGTCGCCGCCGTGCAATGGCTTTTTTCCCTGCGCAATAAAGCGGAGATCATCGTCGTCGGGGACGCCGACAACGACGCGGACGTCTTTTACCGGCGGCTGGCGCGGGCGCTGCTGACCCTCACGGGAAAAGCGAAAACTCTGTCCAAGGCGGACATGACCTTCGACCAGCTGCTGGAAACCGTCCGGCGGCTGCCCGTCCGGAGCCCCCGCGTCTACCTGCTGATCGACGATATGCACGCGCTGAAAAACGAGGAGGTCGTCAGCAGCCTGCCGCGGATCGTCAGCCATCTGCCCCCTTACGTCGGGCTGTGTATGGCAAGCCGTTCGGACCCGCCGGCATCGCTGCCGGAAACCGGGCGCTTTGAAGTGCTGACACAGCGCGATTTTCTGTTTGCCCCGGAGGAGATCGCGTCTCTGGGCGCGGAAAAAGGCCGGAGCCTCACGCCGGAGGAGTGTCAAAATCTGCTGGAATCCACCGGCGGCTGGGCGATGTATCTTTCGGCGCTGCTTTCCGGCAGGGATTTTGACGAAACGCCCCAAACGCTGACAGAGTATCTGGAGAAACGGGTTTGGGCGCAGTGGGGAGACGGCGTCAAAACGTCGCTCCTGCGCTTGGCCGTTCCCCGCCGGGTCACGCCGGAGCTGGCGGAGCGGCTGACCGGGCAGGCGGACGGCGCCGGCCTGCTGACGCGGCTGGCGAAGGTGGAAAACGCGTTTTTATCGCCCGTTGAGGAAGACGTTTACCGCTTCCATGACATTTTCCGCGACTTTCTGCTGGAGCGGCTGGAGGAAAATCTGGGCAAAGAGGAGATCCGGCGGCTCAACGATGTGACCGCCGAATGGCATTATCAGCGCGGGGACTATTTCCACAGTATACGGTATTACTTCAAAAACCGCGACCACGAGGGCATTATCCGCTGTGAGCGGGCGATCACCGTTTACGAGGAAACGGAGAACGTATCGATAGAGGCAAGCTATCATTTCGTCAGCCAGAACGTGCTGTATATGCCTGTGTCGTTTATCAGGGAAAACCCGTTCCTGATTGTCGAGTGCTGCTGCGCGGCCTTATGGGGCGGCGATATACCGGACTTCTTCTACTGGAAAGACAAATTGGATGAAAAGCTCCCCGAAATTGCCGAAAAATACCCCGACCTGCTCGAAACGGCGGGGTTTTTGGGCAGCCTTGACCCTCGCGTGCCGATGCTCGGATACGCGGAACGGCTTGCCGTCATGATGCCGTCGATGGGGGCGCGGGAAACGGACTCGGCCAGCACCAACACCGTTACGCACAACCTGCCGTTTTTCCACCGTTCCATGCGTGACCTTTCGGAAGTGTATGAGCTTAAAGAAGAGGATCTGCGTCTGCTCAGAAATACATTCGGCGTCATGATCGGCGAGGATTACAAAGTCATGGAGCACTCGCTGATCGCCGGAATCTATTATGAGCGCGGGGAGCTTCTTTTGGCCGCCAACCATGCCATGAAAGGATATTTTGCCTGTACCGGCGACACGCACCCCGAAACCTGGTTTTCGGCGCGCGTGATTTTGGCGGCGGCGCTGCTGTGCGGGCTGCTGCCCCTGATGGCGGCCGCATCGGGCATCGATATTACGCAGGACTTCACCGACCTGAAATTCAGGGCGCGGGTGTATGTCCTGCTGGGCAAGGCCGACACGGAGCCGATCTACGACAGCGACGTGGAGGGGATCGAGGAGCTGTGGGTGGGCACGCGCGGCATAGAGAGCCTTGCGGGCCTGCAGCACTTCACCAGTCTAAAAATTCTCGGCTGCTACGACAACGAGCTGGCGGCGCTGCCCGCGCTGCCCGCCGGCCTGGAGGAGCTCTACTGCGCCAACAACCAGCTGGCCTCGCTGCCCGCGCTGCCCGCCGGGCTGACGCACCTGTCCGTGTCCGGCAACCGGCTGACGGCGCTGCCTGCACTGCCTGAAAACATGGAATCGCTTTTCTGTTTTGATAATTCGCTGATAGCACTGCCGCCACTGCCGCCCGGCCTGAGACACCTCTCCTGTTTCAACAACCAACTGGCAAAGCTGGACATAAGCAGCCTCGCCTCGCTGGAGGATGTTTCTTGCAGGCGAAACTTGCTGACTGGGCTTGCGCTGAACAGCTTTGCGGCTTATAGGAGAATTGACGTCAGCTTCAACTACATGGCGAACGAGGCAGCTGTCACAGGCAAGCCAGTCGCGTGGGATGGCGACAATTTCATATTCTCGCCGCAGCTTTCGCCTGTGGGCAGCGTTGTTGTAGGAATCCATGCGCCCGATGCAAGCTACGTCGGCAAGGATGCCGAATTCAGCGTTTCGCTTGCAAACGCTGCCAACGTGCTCAGTGTTGAACTGGCATTTGAATGCGACGGCGGCATGCTGGTTGCCAAGAGCTTCACTGGGCGTAACGGTTTTGAAGCAACGGACGTCATCCGCTGGGCTTATTTGGGCGACAACCTTTGGAAGGGCAGCCTTGCCCTGGGCTATATGCCCGGCAATGACTCGGCAAGCTTCTCATCCATTGGGCTGGCTGACATCGCCAGCATTGTTTTCACGCCAAAAACAGAAGGTGAAACTGCCCTTGCGCTGTCAAACGTCAAGGTTGCCGGAAAAAACGGGGTGGAAGTGGTCAACTTTGACGCAGTAGCTGAGCCAAGCACCGCTATGACTGCGATTGAGTGGGTTTATTCGAGATACGACTTGACCAGGGACGGCATTGTCGACGCCCTCGACCTAGGCATCATGCTGCTGTACTGCGGTTTCGACAAGGACAGTCCGCAGTGGGGCACGTATGTCAAGGCCAACGACTCAAAGGGCAAAGGCGTCACCGCCAAAACGTGCGACGTGAACGGGGACGGCGTGATAGACATGCTTGACCTGCTCGATTTGATCGTCCATTTCGGCTCAGCGCTGTAATAGGGGCGAGATGACCGCCCACTTATGCTCCTCCCCCAAAAGGCAGTTAAATACTGGAAAAACATCACCAAGAGGCTTATAAATTCTTGGAAAACGGCAGCCGCTGTATGAACTCTTCCATAAAATCGTAATCCGGCACAAAATCGAATTCGTTCAGCTTTATTGTGGGCAATTTTATTTTGGAACGCCTTAGACGTTTTTCTACAGACCATTTATACCCGTAATTACCCCGTTGTTTGAGTCAGAAGCCGAGACGTAGGGGTAAACTCCTGAGCCGCTGTATTTCATATAGCAGGAGTCACCCCGGGTAATTTCAAAGATGTCGTCATATGTAAACTCATGCCATGTGTCAACACTGTAGTATGGCGGATCCTCGTCAACGCGTTTTTTCCTGTAGTCTGACAAATCCCTAATAACAACAGCACTCACCCATTTGGGGATGTCTCCCATTTCAGGAACTGAAATACTGCCCAGCGATTTGTTGGCTTGACGCCCATAGTTGTATTTGTAACGGTTTGACGTCAAACATGCACAGTAATAGAGTTTTTGCTGTGCGTTCATAGTAACCTTGGGAGTCAGATATGCGACATCCCTGCCCGAATAATACTCACTGTCCTGCAAAAAAGCGTACAATGCTGAACTGCTGCCCAAGGCGACGGATATTGATCCGGCTGGGTTTGCAGTCGTACCGTCGATGGGCTTGACCTTAGCGACTACGCCATTGTTGTTTCTGTTTCTTGACACGAAGTTGATTCCTTGCGCATGCTCCGTTAATCTGTTCAACTCCAAATTAGTTCCATAACTCATCGTAAACAGGGAATCAAGCGGCACATTACTCATTAGGGTCAGCCTCCTCGAATTCAATTTCAAGTTCATGCAATTGGAACAGCATATACTTTCTCACGACATCTTCAAATTCTCTTTGCGTCAGCTTAGTGTAGTCTGTTTCAACGAAATACTCCCAAAGCCATTCGGCTTGGCATTCACCGTTCACACTTGTCAATTTCCGCCAAATACCATACTGGTCGTCAACATTGAAATTCCTGTATGATGACAACCACGCTTTTTTGTACTCGTTAGGTAATTTTTGGTAAACATTGTGATGTTTGTCGGGTATGCGCCCCAGCTTTTTGTGCCACACAAACCCGTCATCCTTCCAGTTGCCCCAATAAACAGGCTCGGCAAAGTTATGGGCTTTGCCCGCTTCAAATATCATAACGCACGTGACAGTGCCAGCAATCCCCTTGAATAAATCCAAATTCATGCTGATGACGCCGAGTAAAGTATTGCGCTTTAGCAGGCGGTTTCGATATGCCGAATACTCATCTGAATGCGCACAGGAGGTAGGAACGATTACAACGACTTTGCTTTTTGGTTTAACGCATTCACAAAGATTGATTACAAACTCCATGATGTTGTATTTTGTTTCGGAATATGGTGGATTCATCATCCCGACTGTAGCTTCGAATTCTAACAGCTCGTCTTTCAGGTTCATGCAATCGCCGTGCAAAATATTAGATTTGCCGTCGCCACGCAATATCATGTTCGAACAACCCAAGGCATACATCGTCGGGTCGCTTTCTGAGCCGCACAATTGTTTTTTGCTTATGAATTCTTTAACATTTTGAATTGTGAGGTGCTCGCCCTTGCCTTTGTTGCTTTGCCTGTTCGAGTCCTTGTATTTTTGAACAGCCCTTGTGTCGATTTTGCCTTGTTTCAACAAATCGTCAAAAAAACCGTCAACGTCGCCAGAAGACATTTGGTCGGCTTCCGAAAACATCCTGTGCATGGAAGCGACAAGGAAACCGCCAGTTCCGGAACATGGATCCAGTACTGTGTCGTTTGGTTTTAAATCAGCAAGGTCGCAAAAAAGGTCAGTGACAAATGAAGGAGTTAGCTTGATTCCGTTATTGCTGCTGTTTTTTGAATACTTTAAAAACTCATGGTAGAATTTGCCAATGATGTCAACAGGAAAATCGCCCACCATGCAAGGGTAAATTGTTTCGTGCAGTTTTGACAAAACAATTCTCAACCGGCTTATGTCTCCTCTTTTCATTAGGCTCTTGTTGTCTCTCATTGCTGGGCTAATCAAGTTGTTGCTTTTTTGCGCATTTTTGCATTCAATGACAATTGCTAAGTTGCTTTTGCTGTTGATAATAGTAAATTCTGGTTTCCCATAATCTGCTTCGTCAGACCACAATTTGTCTGAATCCCGGCCGGTGCATTTGCTGGAATGCGCAAGCAATTCTCGCAGCTTGGCATTGTTTTTGTAGTCATCCTGCGCAAATACCGCTAATCCGCTATTGTCGTATCGCAAGCAATCTGCCGGATCCGGGTATCCCAGCAGGTCCAACTTTTTTCTGGTAATTTCGACAATGTTCTGTTCAGACACGAAAAGCACCTCACCCATAGAACGTACGTTCTTTGTTTGTTCTATGATACAGCATTGCGCCCGATAATGCAAGCGAAATATCTGTTATCGGAGAAATTATTTTTGCAGCCCAAGTAAGCGAGACGCTATGCTCAAAAAAAATAATGACATTTGTCATATAAAATGATGACAAATGTCACTATTTTCTTTACGGAAATATGAGTATAATGATGAAGGAGTTAGTACAATTCACGACCTAAAGGAGGAAATGATTTGAAAACGATTACAAAGACCACATCACTAATCACTGCGGCAGCTATAGTTATTTCTTTGATTCTGATGAACATGGCTTCGCCGGTGGCTTTGGCTGCAGATGGCACCCACAATATGCCACTGTATGAAAAAGAGGCTAAAAACGGAGTTGGGTTGTGTCCATACAACAAACCATATCGAGACGAAAGGCAGATGCTTGATTTTATGGGCAAAAGAGACATCGAAAAGCTGGAGCGATTCGACGAGCCGACCCATAAGGACGAAACGCCATTGGTTAAAGGCACATTTGAAAGTCGGGTGTTGCCGACTGATGGCGGATATGCAGCTATCGAAATGTCAGCCACGGACGCCACCGACATAACAAGTGATTTCAAGGACCCAGTCTTTCTTGAGGCTGTGCGCGAAATACTGGGAAAGTCTGAGGGTGAACCGATTCTCAACACCGATGTGTCAGGCATCACAAGGCTCTGGGTGACATTTAGCTATATTCAAGACCTCGCTGGGCTGGAACACTTCATTTCATTGGAAGAGCTGTATTGCTACGGCAACCAGCTGACCGTGCTCCCTGCATTACCACTCGGTTTAGAATTCCTTGATTGCGACGGAAATCAGCTGATGGCACTTCCGACACTGCCCGAAAACTTATTTGGGCTTGATTGTTCCAACAATCCGTTGCAAATGCTGCCCACACTGCCTCTTGGTTTGACATATCTGCGCTGTGTTGACAATCAATTGACGACGCTGGACATAAGTGCCCTTTCTGCCTTGGAAAACCTTCAGTGCAGCAAAAACAGGCTCACTGAACTGGCATTGAACAGCACTGCGCCTTATTGGTGCATTAACGTCAGTTACAACTTCATGGAGAGCGAGGCAGCCGTTACAGGTAAATCAATCATATGGGATGGAGATTATTTTATTTTCTACCCTCAATACACTGATGCTATCGATATTACAGCAGACTTCACCGACCCCAACTTCCTTGCCACAGTCCGTGAGTTCCTTGGTAAAGGTGCAAACGAGCCGATTTTTGACATTGAAGCGTCTTGGTTGACTTGGCTTGACGTATCATATTGGGGAATCTCCAGCCTTGCAGGGCTTGAGCATTTTACTTCACTGCGAGGGCTTTCTTGCTACTACAATCAGATAACTGAACTGCCAACCTTGCCTCCTGATTTGGAATACCTTGACTGCGAGGGCAACCGGCTTACTACCCTGCCTGCATTGCCGAAAAATTTGTGGATGCTTGATTGTTCCAACAATTTGATTGACGAGCTCCCCAGTTCATTGCCACCAAGCCTTGAGTGGCTGTACTGCGAAGGAAATCTGCTCACAGGGCTTAATTTGTCTGGGTTGAGCTATATGTACAGTTTGTGGTGCTTTAACAACTATATGGAGTCGCCAGACAGTGTAATGGGATGGCGAGAGCTCGGGCTTGAAATAAACAACACATTTCGCTTCTATCCGCAATATACCGATGCCATCGACATTACAGCAGACTTCACCGACCCCAATTTCCGTGCCGCAGTCCGTGAGTTCCTCGGTAAGGGTGCAAACGAGCCGATTTTTGACATTGACGTGTCTTGGTTGACCTGGCTTAGTGTATCAAACAGGGGGATCACCAGCCTTGCCGGACTTGAGCATTTTACTTCACTAACGGAATTATATTGCACCAGCAATCAGCTGAAAGAGCTGCCAATGCTGCCATCTGGACTGGTAGTGCTCTTATGCTACTACAATCAACTGGATGAGTTGCCGGCATTGCCGCTCGGTTTAGAATACCTTGATTGCGACGGCAACCTGCTGACGGAACTGCCTGCATTGCCAGAGAATTTATATGGGCTTGATTGTTCCAACAATTCATTGCAAGTGCTGCCCACACTGCCTCTTGGTGTGACATATCTTCGTTGTGTCAATAATCACCTGACAGAGCTTCCGACGCTGCCATCTGGTTTGATGCGGCTACTATGCGACGACAACATGCTTACAAGAATTGATTTGACTGGCTTGAGCAGCCTTTCTGAATTATGGTGCTTCAACAACCACATGGCCTCTCCGGACAGTGTAATAGGATGGCGAGAGCTCGGGCTTGAAATAAACAGCCCCGAAAACCCATGGAGCGGCACATTCATGTTCTATCCGCAGGCAGAAGCGTTTGCAGGCAGTGCTATTGTTGGAGTTCGTGTGCCTGATGTGAGCTACATCAACAAGGATGTGGAATACACCATTTCCCTTACTAATGCAGTTAACGTGCTGGATGTCGAACTGGCATTTGAAGTTGATGGCAGCATGCTTGTGGGCAAGGGCTTCACTGGGCTTAACGGCTTCAATGCTATGAGCGAAATCATTTGGACCTATTTGGGTGACGACATCTGGAAAGGCGGGATCACACTTGGCTACCCGTCCGGCAACGACTCAGAAGGCTTTTCGTCCACAGGTTCTGTCGACATTGCCAGTATTGATTTTGTGCCAAAGGCGGAAGGTGAAGCTGCGCTGGTTTTGACAAGCGTAAGAGTTGTCGGGAAAAACGGGACTGAAGTGATTGACCTTGAGGCAGTAGCCGAGCCAAGCATTGCCACAACGGTGATTGAACTTGTGTATTCCAAATACGACTTGAACAGGGATGGCGTTATCGATGCCCTCGACTTAGGCGTCATGCTGCTGTACTGCGGATTCGACAAGGACGATCCGAGGTGGGACACTTATGTCAAGGTCAACGATACCAAAGGCGTGGGTGTTACTGCCATGACGTGCGATGTCAACAGGGACGGCGTGATCGACATGCTTGACCTGCTTGATTTGTTCATACACTACGGTGTGCCTCGCGACCCAGACCCGGCTGAGCCGGATGCGCCCTACTTGGACACGATATATGGCGTAGTCAACTCATCCACAGTTGCAGCTGCAAATGGCAATAGCTATTCAAACCTGACAGGGCTCTTCGTATGGGAAAGCATGACAAGCATATCGACGACCACAGGGTACGGCACCTTCGATTACGACTTGACTGACTGGGAGCGCCCGTGACACAAGAACCGTCCCCTTTTGTCACGCCCCAAAAAAAGGCAGTTAAATACTGACAAAACAATTGTAATCTTGCCTAATTTGGTGTAGAATTGAATCGGGTTAGATTGTGGACAGTGACAAATGATGTAAAATGCATATTTGTATTTATCAGGAGGGATTAAAAATGAGCCAATTCAAATTCAACATCGATGATTTAAGGGTGCAGTTCCCTGCGCTAGCTAAAACTGTGAACGGGCATCCGGCAGCTTTTCTTGATGGACCCGGTGGAACCCAAGTCCCTATCAGGGTTGTGAACAAGATCAGCGATTACCTATACTACCACAACGCAAACCACGATGGTGCGTTTGCTACGTCGCAGGAGAGCGACAAGCTTTATTGGGAAGCAAGGGAAGCATATGCGGACTTCTTTAACTGCTCCCCCGAGGAAGTCGCCTTTGGGGCAAATTCTTCTTCAAACAACTTCAGGTTGGCATTTGGGCTTCTCAGGACAATTTTGGAGCCGGGTGACGAGGTATTGATAACGGATATAGACCACGAAGGGAACCGCTCGCCTTGGAGGACCCTTGAGGATTTCGGCGTTATAGTTAAGAGTGCAGCTGTCGACCCAGAGACGTGTACGCTTAAGATGGACGATTTTGCCGCCAAACTGTCGGACAAGACAAAAATCGTGGCAGTCAACTGGGCGTCAAACGGTTGCGGAACGATAACCGATGTCAAGAAATGCATCGACCTCGCCCATGAAAAAGGAGCGGTGACGGTCATCGACGCCGTCCACTATGCTCCTCACAGGTGGATAGACGTAAAAGCGATAGGTACTGACATTCTTTTCTGCTCGTCGTACAAGTTTTTCGGCCCGCACCTTGGCGTCATATACGTAAAAAAGGAGCTCGGCGACAAACTCAAGGCAGTCCGTGTAATGGCCGGCGACAACACCGACATGCCATGGAAGCTGGAAACCGGAACGCCGGCGTTTGAGCTCGCTTGCGGTGCGGCTGAGGCGGTCGAGTTCATTGCTGAAATCGGCAAGCAGCACGAGCAGTTCTTCACTGCGGAGCTTGGCGGTTTGAGTGGCAGGAGGAGAAACATAGTCGCAGGGATGATGGCGATCGACGCTTATGAAGAGCCGATTGCGAAAAAGCTAAGAACCCAGCTGCCGACGATAAAAGGCCTTAAAGTATACGGTCCACCGGAAGGTCATCCGAGGACTTCGACTGTCACGTTTGCAATCGATGGTGTGCATGCCAGTGAAATAGGGAAATTCCTTGGGCAAAAGGGCTTGTTTGTCTGGGACGGCGATTATTATGCGATACAGCTGATAAACCACGTACTCGGCCTCGAGAAAGAGGGCGGCTTAGTGCGGATAGGGCTGGCGCCGTACAATACAGAAGAAGAAATCGACAGGCTAATAGCGGCAATGCAGGAATTCGCTTCAAATCGAGAGGGAAGATGACATGAAAACGCTGAAATTGGCGATATTGGGGTATGGCAACGCAGGCAGGGCCTACGGTAAGCTCCTCGTTGAAAAAATGCCTGAAATAATCAAAAAACACAACACTGAAGTCAAAGTTGCGGCAATCGTGACCAAGACCAAGGGAACGCTTATCGAAGAAAACGGGATCGACCTTGCGAAAGCCGAAACAGAGCTGGCCGACTTCGGGAAATTCAGAGACGGGACCAGCCAAGGTGCAATGGAAGTGGCAGAAACAGTGGATTATGACGTATTAGTCGAGCTCACGCCCCTTGAGATATTTTCTGGTCAGCCCGCAATCAGCCACATACAGGCTGCGCTAAAGAGGGGGAAGCATGTCATATCAGCAAACAAAGGTCCGATTGCCTGGGCGTTCAGGGAACTCAGGGACTTGGCAGCTGAGAATGGATGCCTGTTTTATTACGAGACGACGGTTATGGACGGTGCGCCTGTATTCAACTTAGCCGACGAAGCCCTGTTGATGTGCAAAGTAACGGAAATTCGTGGCATCCTCAATTCCACCACGAACTTCATCTTGGGCGAGCTGGAGAAAGGGGTCGCTTATGAGGATGCAATCGAAGAGGGCAAGAGGCGAGGGTTCGTCGAAGCGGATCCTGCGATGGACGTGGAAGGCTGGGACGCAGCGGCAAAGATCGCAGCGCTGATGAACGTGCTCATGGACGCAGGTACAACCCCGGCAGACATTGACCGCAAGGGCATAGAGGGCATAACAGCTGCGCAGGTGGAAAGCGCACGGGAAAGAGGCAAGGCCATCAAGCTTCTGTGCGGTGGCATAATTGAAAACGGAAAAACAAAAGGATACGTAAAACCGGAGGAAATAGGCAGAGGCGACATCTTTGCTTCAATAGAAGGCACTTCGTCGGTGGTTTCGATCACCACGGATTTAATGGGTACCGTTTCAATAGTTGAGCACGGCCCGGAGATCGAACAGACCGCATACGGTATATTCAGCGACACAATGAGGGTGTTAAAAAATAGTTGCTGATTATATTTTTTCATCGGCTTTCTTCAAGTGTTCAAAACAGGATGTTCAAAGACATATTGGGGTTTCAGGCAATGTAACACAACATTTAGTAGAAGACAAAATAAATAATGTATGATATAATTAAAACCTAATAAATTCAGGCTGTAGAAAACTTGACAATCGCCCAAAAACCTGAGGGGAGATAGTGGATGTCCATAAAAGTTAAAGCCACCTTGGTGATCATACTGATTGTTTTTTGCGTCACTGCTGTTAATTTATTCACAAACTTGCACTTTTCAAAACAGAATACAACCAGGATTATGGAACAGGAGCTGTTCCTCGCCCGCGACATAGCAGATGGGCTGGTTTCCGCGAAACTGCGCATATTGACAGAAGATGCCAGAAACGTGGCCGGGCACCTGCTCCGAACAGGCTTCAGCGAAGGCATGGCAGAGGTAATGGAGCTCAAGCTGGAGGAATACGATGATTTTTTAGCGTTTACAGTTTTCAACAGGGATGGCATCATTGCCTACTGCGGCAAGCCTATTGCCCCTGCCGACATAGCGAATGAAGGCAAATTTGTTGAGATGGCGTACGACGGCAAAAGCGTCATTACCACCCAAAGCAGCGATGCAGAGGTAGACAGCCGGCCAATTATGCACATTTTTACGCCGATTGGCTATGGCAGGGTTTTGTCTGTGAGCATACCTGGGATGCTGCTGACGGATATGCTGTCGGATTTCAGCATTTGGGGCACCGGCGGCATCTATATGGTCGATCAGGAAGGCACAATCATCGCTGCCTACAGGGCAGACCTTGTGACGGCAAGGCGCAATTTGATTGTGGAAAGCAAAACGAATCCTCAGCTACAGAGGGCTTCTGATTTTTTCCAAGGCATGATTTCAAGCGAAGATGGCTCGGGGCAGTACGATTTTGAAGGGGAAGAGCGCCTTTGCGCATACAAGCTTGTTTCCGATTCCCTTGCTGGCTGGCATATAGCCGCAGTGCTTCCTTTGAGCGGAAGCCACGGTTCCGAAGGGCAGACAGACCTGCTGTTTATCACGATAATTTTCCTGTTTGCAGGGATCATCATAGCCATATTGCTGTCAGACACCATTTCAAGGCCGTTTATTAAGATTAATGAGCAAAACCGGGTTTTGGAAGACCTCAATGAGACTATCATGGCTCAATCGGCACAACTAACCGCCACTCATGAGCGCGCCATGCTGATGCTAGACTCGACGCCCATAAGCTGCAACCTGTGGAACAAAGACCTTGTGACTTTCGACTGCAACGAAGCGGCCGTCAGACTGTTCGGTTTGAGGGACAAACAGGAATACTTGGACAATTTCTACAAGCTTTCACCAGAGTATCAGCCTGATGGGCAGCGTACCGATGAAAAGACTCTGATATACGTCCAAAAGGCATTTGACGAAGGCGAGTTCCGGTTTGAATGGCTCCATCAAAAATTGGACGGTACGCCGATTCCGGTGGAGATGACGCTAGTTCGCGTAGAATACAATGACGCCCATGCTATTGCGGCATATGCACGGGATCTTCGCGAGTACAAGAAGATGATGAGCGAAATTGAAACTGCCCTGAGGGAGGCTCAGAACGCAAATGAAGCAAAAAGCGATTTCTTGGCCAGGATGAGCCATGAGATGCGTACGCCGCTCAATGCAGTCATTGGCTTGTCCGAGCTGATGCTCGATGCAAAGGAATTTAAAGGGGAAAGCTTTATTAGGCTTGACAAAATATCAAATGCAGGAAGAACCCTTTTGAACACCGTAAACGATATTTTGGACATCTCGAAAATCGAAGCCGGCAGAATGGAGCTTGTCATGCTTGATTACGACACCCCAAGCCTGATAAACGATGCAGTGGCTCAAAGCGTGCTGCACAAAGGGGAGAAGGACATCCAGTTTTTGCTGAACATTTCCGACGAACTGCCGGCGCGGCTTTACGGCGATGAACTGAGGGTCAAGCAGATGTTAAACAACCTTTTGTCCAACGCTTTCAAATACACGAAGGAAGGGAAAGTCGGACTGGATGTAGACAGCACTAGGGACGGCGACAGGTTTTGGCTGACTGCCCGGGTCAGCGATACGGGAATAGGCATAACACAGGAGGACATCGACAACCTTTTTGACGATTATGTCCAAGTTGACACAAAAGCCAACCGCAGCATCATGGGCACCGGCCTCGGGCTCTCCATAACCAGGAGGATGGTCGAAATGATGGGCGGTGCCATAAAAGTGGAAAGCGACTACGGAAAGGGCAGCGTTTTTACCCTGCGCTTCCCGCAGGGGTTCGTCTCAGACGTGGTAATCGGCGCTGACGTCGCAAAAAACCTGCAGAACTTCAACTATTCCGTAAGCAAGCACAGGAATTCGCACAAGACGCGTTTAAGGCTGCCCTACGCAAAGGTTCTCGTTGTGGATGACATTATCAACAATCTGGACGTGGCAAAAGGGATGATGAGCCCATACGGCATGCAAATCGACTGCGTGACAAGCGGACAGCAGGCGATAGACGCTGTTAAAAGTGAAAAAGTCAAGTACGACGCTGTTTTCATGGATCACATGATGCCGGTCATGGATGGCGTCGAGGCCACCAGAGTCATACGGAAAGAGATTGGAACCGAGTATGCCAGAACCGTTCCGATAATCGCGTTAACAGCCAACGCAATCAGCGGTAGCGAGCAGATGTTTTTGGAAAACGGTTTTCAGGACTTCATATCAAAACCAATTGAGATGAACCGCCTTGAAGCGGCGATTCGAAAATGGGTGCGGGACAAGGATAAAGAAAAGTCGCTGGGCAAGCACGTCTACATAAGCGGGCAGAAGGTTTTCAACATTCGAAGCGGGAAAGACAGGAGGATCCGGCCGACCAGAAGGAACGGGCCAGGGCGACGGGAGTCGGAAAGGTTGACGATAGAAGGCCTCGACATGAGCAAGGGGGTGGAACGGTTTGGCGGAGACGAGAAACTGTTCTTGCAGATACTCCGCTCCTATGCCGTCAACACCGTGCCGCTGCTTGAGCAGCTAAACGCGGTGAACAAGAGCAACTTGGGCGATTACAGCATCACTGTCCATGGGGTGAAGAGCTCCAGCCGGGGCATTTACGCAAACGACGTCGGAAACATGGCAGAAGCGCTGGAAATGGCGTCAAAGGACGGGGACTTCGCATTTGTGGAGGCAAAAAACCCTGAGCTTATAGAGGCAACGGAGAAACTCATAGCAAACATCGAGGGCGTACTGGCGAGAATGGATGCAGGCAAGCAAAAGCCTGCGAAAGAAAGGCCAGACAAAGAAATGCTTGCAAAACTCCTTGTGGCCTGCGAGGACTACGATATGGACGGGGTGGACGACGCCATGGCTAAAATTGAGAGCTTCGAGTACAGATCTGACGACGGGCTCGCTGCTTGGTTGAGGGACAACGTGGATCGCATGAACCTTACGCAAATTATGGAAAAACTTTCGGCTATTACCGAATAATACGGAGGTGGAAGTAATGAATATCCGCAGCAAGATTATTTTGGTTGACGATAATATGACGAATTTGACTATGTGCAGGAATATCCTCAAAACTTTTTACGAGGTCTATCCTGCGCCTTCGGCTGCAAAACTTTTTGAAATTCTTGATAAAGTCATCCCTGAATTGATTCTTTTGGATATTGAATTGCCGGACATGAACGGTTTTGAAATCATCAAAGAGCTCAAGGAGGACAAGCGTTTTTCAGGTATACCCGTCATCTTCCTTACGTCAAAGAACGATGCAAAAAGCGAACTCGAAGGGTTCAACCTTGGCGCTGTGGACTACATATCCATACCGTTTTCAAAACCGCTGCTGCTCAAGCGCATTTCGAACCAGCTTTTGATAGTCAACCAGAAAAAAGAGCTGCTTGAAAAGCAGGCAGAGCTGGCAGACTACAATAAAAACCTTGAAGTCATGGTTCGCGAGAAAACCAATGAGCTGCTGAAACTTCAGAACGCTGTCATCGCGACGATCGCCGACCTTGCGGAATTCAGGGACGAGATAACAGGCGGGCACATCATGCGCACCACCCTATACATGCGGGCCATGGCAAAGGAAATGGTGCAAAGGGACATTTACCGGGAAGAAATGTCTAAATGGGACATGGATTTCCTGTTGTCTTCGGCGCAGCTTCACGACGTTGGGAAAATCGCAATATCTGACTCCATCTTGAACAAACCGGGAAAATTGACCCCGGATGAATTCGAGATAATGAAGGGGCATGTGACCATAGGCATGGACGCCATTGAGAAAATAATAAGCAATACGGCTGAGCACGCTTTTTTGCGCCATGCCCTGTTTATAGTGGGAACGCACCATGAAAAATGGGACGGCAGCGGCTACCCGATAGGGCTGAAAGGGAAAGACATCCCCTTGGAGGGGCAGCTTATGGCTGTTGCAGACGTATACGACGCGCTTGTTTCCGTCCGCCCGTACAAGGAAGCTTTCACCCACGAGAAGTCCTGCAAGATCATAGAGGAAAGCGCAGGGGCGCACTTCGACCCGGTGCTGGTTGACGTGTTCAGAGGTGTTGAAACCGAGTTTGCCAAGATCGCCCAGAGGGTCAACAACTGGCAGTTGCTGCAGGTGAGCCACAACTTAACGGGTGACGAATAAACATTGCAGCAGGAACAATTATTGTTGATTATTATTTGAGTTGCCGGGTCAGCCAGTTGAAACTATTTGCCTGTCAACTCGTTTTTGTTATTTTTTTTGAAAAAACCGCTGTTTTGTGATAGTATAGTAATCGTAATTGTATAAAGCACAAAAATATTTTACGGGGGGTTATTGTATGTCAGAAACCAATTTTATTCACAACATTATCGACAAGGACCTGCAAACTCAGAAATACGGCGGCAGAGTCTACACCAGGTTCCCGCCTGAGCCAAACGGCTACCTTCATATCGGGCACGCGAAGTCGATCTGCTTGAATTTCACGACCGCTAAAAAGTACAGCGGAAAGTGCAACCTTCGCTACGACGACACGAACCCTGTCAAAGAAGACGTCGAATACGTCGATTCCATTGAAAACGACGTAAAATGGCTGGGGTTCGACTGGGAAAAGCGGCTTTTCGCTTCCGACTATTTTGACAGGATGTATGAATGCGCAGTCCATCTGGTAAAAAAGGGGAAAGCGTTTGTTTGCGACCTCACTGCCGACGAAATTAAGGAATACAGGGGCACTTTGACCCAGCCCGGAAGAGAGAGCCCATACAGGGACAGGGGTGTTTCCGAAAACCTGCAATTGTTTGAAGAGATGAAGGCGGGTAAATATGCCGACGGTGAAAAAGTGCTGCGGGCGAAGATTGACATGTCGTCGCCCAACATCAACATGCGCGATCCGGTAATATACAGAATAGCGCATTCAAGCCACCACAACACCGGCGACAAATGGTGCATCTACCCTATGTACGATTATGCGCACCCGATTGAGGACGCCATCGAAGGGATCACCCATTCCATATGCACCCTCGAATTTGAGGACCACAGGCCGCTGTACGACTGGACGCTGCAGGAGCTCGACTGGCCAACGCCGCCGCAGCAGATTGAGTTTGCAAGGCTCAACCTTACGAATACCGTGATGAGCAAGCGCTACCTCAAAGCCCTCGTGGACGATAAAAAAGTGGATGGTTGGGACGACCCGAGGATGCCGACCATTGCGGGCCTGCGGAGAAGAGGCTATACCCCGGAGGCCATTAGGGATTTTTGCGAAAGGATCGGGGTTTCCAAGGCAAACAGCACCGTAGACGTTGGGCTGCTTGAGCACTGCGTCAGGGAGGACCTTAAAACGAAGGTGCCGAGCAAAAATGTGGTGTTCGACCCAATAAAAGTGGTGATTACGAATTACCCTGATAACGAAACGGAAGAGGTGGAGGTCGAAAACAACAAGGAAGCTCCAGAAATGGGCAACCGCATGCTCCCCTTCGGGAGGGAGCTTTACATTGACGGCGAAGATTTCATGGAAATCCCAGAGAAGAAGTATTTTAGGATGTTCCCAGGAAATGAAGTCAGGTTCAAAGGCGCATACTTCATCACGTGCAACGAAGCAGTTAGAAATGCAGATGGCCAGCTAACGGAGCTGCACTGCTCGTATGACCCGGCTACGAAGAGCGGCAGCGGCTTTGACGGGCGGAAAGTGAAAGGCACCGTCCACTGGGTAGAAGCAAGGACTGCAATTCCGGTGAAAGTCAGGATATACGATTACCTGATGGTTGAAAACGGGCAGGGGGACAGCGAGTTGAACCTTGATTCGCTAAAAGAAACGGTGGCGTATGCCGAACCGTCCCTGAAAGATGCAAAGCCCGGGGAACGTTTCCAGTTTTTCAGGCATGGGTATTACATTGCCGACGAAAAACTGACGGCAGGCAGCGAGAAGGTGTTCAACCAAATAGTCGACTTGAAAAGCTCATGGAAAAAATAACCTTCTATGCGAAGACCAAGTAGACAGCGGCAGAAAAAGCAATATAAGGGCCGAGTGCAAGCACGTCGGTCCTTTTGACTTTTTTTCGAAGAAGGCTAATCCCGAAAACAAAGCAGCTTAAAAACGAAGAAGCCATGAGGATTACAGAAACGCCAAACGGGCCTGTTATAAGCCCAACGGCGGCAAAAAGCTTTACGTCCCCGAAGCCCAGCGCCTCTTTTTTGAACAGCAGCTTGCCAATCACTCCGATGACGAGCATGCAGCCGCCGCCGATAAGGGCGCCCCAGAGCGGTGACAGGAAGCTGGCATGATAGGGGACGTAGCTAAAAGCAGTGATCGCTAGCAATACGACGAACTGATCGGGGATGATCATGTATTTTTGATCTGCGATGGCTATAATCAAAAGAGCCCACATGGAAACGATCGCGGCAGCTGCGTACTGCAAGTCAAATGCCGCCATTTTCACCGCAGAAAGCACAAAAAGCATGGAAAAAGCCATTTTCCAAGGATAGCTTTTTATCCTCGGAACGTCTTTCTGCTTCAGCTCGCCTTCGGGTTCCTCGCCATAGTCGCAAAGCCAGCCGGCAGGCATCCTGTTGAAAACGACTACTGCGCTGCTTCCGGCAAGCACGCCAAAAACGACCGCAAGCCCTACGCTTATCAATGTCGACATACAACACCCTCCAGCTCGATAATTTGTAGAATTTATTTATAATTATAGCACAGAATTATATTTTTGTCGAAAGCTCTGACAAATATTGTTTGATTGCCTTATCTATGGTATAATTCACTGGAACGGAGGTAGCGATAATGGAGTATGATTGTAAGGAATACATCAGCGGGTACATTGAAAGGGCTAAAGCAGCCCAGGCCACCTTTGAAAAACTGTCCCAGGAGGAAACGGACGCCGCAGTAAGGGCGCTCGCCAAAACTGTGCACGACAACGCGGAGCATCTTGCCCGGATTGCAGTCGAAGACACCGGCATGGGCAATGTCCCCGACAAAACAGCAAAGAACCAAATCAAGCCGAGGATGATATGGAACCATCTGAAGGGAAAGAAGTCCAAGGGGATTATTGAGAGGGACGAGCTGGCAGGGATAACAAAAGTGGCCAAGCCGGTAGGGGTAGTCGCGGCTATAACGCCCTGTACAAACCCCATCGTAACGCCCATGAGCAACGCCATGTTTGCTTTGAAAGGCGGGAACGCCATCATAATCACGCCGCACCACAGAGCGGTAAAATGCAGCACAAAGACTGTGGAGATGATGAACGCGGAGCTTGCCAAGCTTGGAATGCCGGAGCACCTGATACAGATAATCGGGGAGCAGTCCAGGGAGAACACCAAGGAGCTGATTTCCTCTGCCGACGTAGTGATAGCCACGGGCGGGATGGGCATGGTCCGCACTGCCTACAGTTCAGGGAGGCCAGCTCTCGGAGTGGGGGCGGGCAATGTGCAGTGCATAATCGACAGGGATGCAGATTTGGCGGAAGCCATCCCAAAAATTACAGCAGGGAGGTCCTACGACAACGGGATAATCTGCGCGGCGGAGCAGTCCGTCATATGCCCAAAGGAAAAATTCGACGACATGCTGGTTGAATTTGAAAGAAACGGAGCATATGTCATAAGGAGCGAAAATGAGAAGGAAGCCCTCAAAAACGCTGTGTTTGTGGACGGCGCCATGAACAGGCACGCCACTGGGCAGTCTGCAGCGGATGTGGCAGCCTTGGCGCATATTTCTGTTCCCAAAGCAACAAGGGTCATTGTTGTCCCGGTTCATGAGCCGGGCGCAAAAGACGTTTTTTCCAAGGAGAAGATGTGCCCAGTCATAGCGGCTTACGCTTACGGGGAATTCAAAGAAGCCGTGGAAATAGCCAAAGTGAACCTTGAAGCAGAAGGGAAGGGCCACAGTGTCGCAATCCATTCGAACACAGTGAAAAACATCGAATACGCTGGCGAGGCGCTGTGCGTTTCCAGGCTTTTGATCAACCAGCCCTGCGCGAGCAGCGCAGGCGGCAGCTTTTACAACGGGCTTGCACCGACAAACACCATGGGGTGCGGGTCTTGGGGGCACAACAGCATCTCAGAAAACCTCGACTACAAGCATTTGATTAACATATCAAGGATTGCGTACTTCATGCCGGGCAACCACGTGCCCGACGACGATGAACTCTGGAGTTGATGGAAAGAAACATTCTGCTGACAATCGAATACGACGGGACAAATTTCTGCGGATGGCAGAAGCAGCCTGGCAGGCGAAGCGTCCAAGGGGAGATAGAGCGGGCTTTGGGGACGGTATGCGGCCGTGAAGTCAAATTGAACGGAGCGAGCAGGACAGACGCCGGCGTACATGCTTACGGGCAACGGGCAAGCTTTGAGGGCGGTTTTGGTATCCCGACGTGCAGGATTGCTGTTGCAGCAAACAACATATTAAGCGGGGGGAAGAATTCCCTTGGCGCAGCCGGCGACGTGCGCATAACCGCTGCCGAGGAAAAGCCTTTGGGTTTTCATGCCCGCTTTGACGCAAAGGCAAAGAAATACGTCTACAAGATCAGGAATGAAAGCGAAGCGGACATTTTCAAGCGAAATTATGCATATCAAGTAGTCAAGCCGCTTAACATCGGGGCGATGGAGGATGCAGCCAAGCTGATAGTCGGAACAAAAGACTTCAAGTGCTTTCAGGCTGCCGGAGGGGACGAGAAGAGGACAACGGTGAGAACCGTTTACAGCCTCGGGATAACAGGGGTGCGCGATGTACAAATCGAAATAGTTGGCGACGCGTTTCTCTACAACATGGTTAGGATTATTGCAGGGACTCTTGTGGAAGCCGGGCTCGGAAAAATTCGCCCATCGGCGATTGCTTCAATAATAGCAAGCGTGGACAGGCAAAATGCCGGGCACACCGCACCCCCCCAAGGGCTTTACCTTGCAGAGGTTTATTATGATGATTTAGAGACAGGAGGTTTTTATGGACAGGCCGGGTTGGGATGACTATTTTATGGAAATGGCTGTTTTGACAGCAAAGAGGTCAACTTGCTTGAGGAGGCAGGTCGGCTCAGTCATTGTCAGGGACAGGCACATCATTGCCACAGGGTACAACGGTGCGCCGAGGGGCATTGAGCATTGCGACGAAAGGGGCGGCTGCGTTAGGGAAAAAATGAACATACCCTCGGGAGAAAGGCATGAACTGTGCATAGCGCTTCATGCCGAACAGAATGCGATCATTCAGGCAGCGACACTTGGGGAAAGCATCGAGGGAGCCACTATCTACATTACGAACCAGCCTTGCGTCATCTGCGCCAAGATGATAATAAACGCAGGAATGAGGAGAATTGTGGTAAATGACGGCTACCCCGACCAGTTGGCAGTTGATTTGCTGGCCGAAGCAGGTTTGAAAATAGTAATGCTGGGGGATCAGTAAAAGATGAGCCAATGGATGGTATTTCTGACCTCTTTGATTTTGAGCCTGTTGCTTACACCTGTCGCGATTTTTCTGGCACCTAGGCTGGGTGCCGTGGACATACCAAAAGACAACCGAAGGATGCACGACAAACCCATGCCGAGGTTTGGGGGGTTTGCCATATTTGTCAGCACAATGACGTCGATCGCGGTTTTTCTTGCCCCGGGCAATCAGCAAATAAAGGGCATCCTTGTGGGGGGAGCGCTTATCTACGCACTGGGGTTGATTGACGACATAAGGGGCCTCTCAGCAAAAGTAAAATTCATTGGCCAAGTTGCTGTGGCGTGCGTTGTTTTTGCTTTCGGCGTGAGGATAAGTTTTATCGCAGGCTTTTTCTCCCCCGGAGCGGAGCTTACATTTTTCCCAGGCCTTTCAGCGTTTGTTTTGACGGTTATTTGGATTGTGGGAATCACAAACACCATCAACCTTATTGACGGCCTCGACGGCCTTGCCGCCGGGGTTGCAATGATAGCTTCGTTTTCCATTGCATACGCAGCTTACGCTTCTTTGGGCGCAGGGACTGGGATGCTTTCAATGCTGGCGCTGGCTGGCGGGGCCGCCGGCTTCCTGCCGTATAATTATTACCCGGCAAAAATTTTCATGGGCGACAGCGGATCGCTTTTCCTGGGATTCATGCTTGCTGCGCTGTCTATCGAAGGCGCTACAAAGAGTGCTGCCATCGTTGCGACAATAGTGCCGGTCCTTGTGCTCGGTGTTCCAATATTTGACACGGCGTTTGCAATCCTGAGGCGGATATTAAACAGGAAACCCATCATGGAAGCCGACAAGGGGCACCTGCACCACAGGATAATGGCGGCGGGTTTCGGGCAGGCGCGCGCAGTGCTCATGCTTTACGGAATCAGCGGCACCATGGGGGTGGCTGCCATACTTCTAAGCAGGGGCTTGCTGGTTGAGTCCATTGCGCTGCTTGGGATTGCCGTCATGCTCATATATGTTTTCCTATCTGACGCCATCAGCAAGAAGCTTAAACTCAAGGCTGTAAACATAGCAAAGCAGGAGAGGAACGAAGAGAAAGAGGACAGAAAATGAAGACATTGACGGTATTTGGAACCCGGCCCGAGGCTATAAAAATGGCGCCGCTGGTTCACAAGCTGAATTCAGACAGCGACATAGACTCTGTGCTGTGCATCACTGCGCAGCACCGCGAAATGCTCGACCAAGTCCTTGATCTTTTTAAACTCCGCGCCGATTACGACTTGGATATAATGAAAGCGAACCAGACAATTGGCCAGATAACGGCAGGGGTTGTCCGGGGGCTTGAGGGCGTAATAGAAAAAGAGGATCCGGACATAGTGCTCGTCCACGGGGACACAACGACCACGTTTGCCGCAGCCCTTGCTGCATTTTACCACCAGAAAAAAATTGGGCACGTGGAGGCAGGGCTTAGAACAGGCAACAAGTATTCGCCCTACCCCGAAGAGATGAACAGGGCAATGGTGGGGCGCCTTGCAGACCTGCACTTTGCGCCGACAAAGAGCAACGAACTGAATTTGCTTAGGGAGGGCGTCTTGCCCGAAAATGTGTTCGTCACGGGAAATACAGTGATAGACGCGCTTAAATGGGTTGTGGCAGAGCCCTATGAATTTGACGACGAGGCCTTGGCGAACGTTGACTTCGGCCGAAAGAGGGTGATAACTGTCACGTGCCACAGGCGCGAAAACCTAGGCGAGAACATGGAAAACATTTTTTCCGCACTGAAGGACATAACGTCTGCTTTTGAAGATGTCGAGATTGTCTATCCTGTCCATCTCAACCCAAAAGTGAAGGAAACAGCAGACAGGGTGCTTAGAGGCGTGGATAGGGTGCATTTGATAGCCCCTCTGGCGTACCAGCCATTTGCCAACCTGATGGCCAAGTCGCACTTTATCATAACGGATTCAGGCGGGATGCAGGAAGAAGCCCCTGCGTTAGGGAAACCCGTCCTCGTTGTCAGAAAAGAAACCGAGCGGCCGGAGGCGATAGAAGCGGGAACTGTGAAACTCGCTGGGACGAACAGGGAAGGCATTTACAGGATGGCAGAAGCACTCTTGACTGACGGTAACGAATACAACAGCATGGCGAAGGCGGTGAACCCATACGGTGACGGCCTTGCCTCAGAAAGGATTGTTGACATATTAAAGAAAAAAAGCCAATTACCATAGATAATAACAAATCGCTTTACAAGTTGCTGGCAAGCGTTGCAGTTCCCATCGCACTGCAGAGCCTCATCGGGTCTTCACTGAACTTGGTGGACAACCTGATGGTTGGGAGGCTTGGGGAAACGGAGCTTGCGGCAGTAGGGATAGGCGTCCAGCCTTTCTTTATTTTTTGGATGGTGATGTTTGGGTTTGTCAGCGGCTCAGCGACGTTCATGTCGCAGTTTTGGGGTGCCGGTGACCTTAAAAACGTCAAGAAGACCCTGGGTTTCGCCATCTGCGTAAGCGTGGGCACTGGGGTGGTGTTTTTTATCTGCGGCATGTTTTTCCCAAGGTACATTGTGGACATATTCACAGACATCCCTGAAATAAAGCCCCTTGCGGCAGAGTACATCAGGATAGGCTCGTTCTGCTTTTTGCTGCTTCCCATTACAGCGCCAATAACCTTTTGCCTAAGGACGACCCAGCAGACGAAAATACCGCTTTACATTAGCAGCTTTGCGTTTTGCATGAACACGTTTCTGAACTATGTGCTGATCTTCGGGAATTTTGGCGCACCGAGGCTTGGAGTCGCCGGGGCAGCCCTTGCGACGGTTATTTCAAGGATACTTGAAATGATATTGGCGCTAATAGTTGTTTTCCGGGGAAAGAACGTCATTTCCGGGAACATAAAGGAATACTTCGGGTGGACAAAGGATTTTTCGCTGCGGGTGGTCAACAACGCAATACCGACGTCCCTGAACGAGACGCTTTGGGGGCTGGGGACAGCCGCCTACACCGCAGCGTATGCCAGGGTGGGGATAACCGAATACGCCGCAGTTCAGGCAGGCAGGGTGATCGAAAGCCTTTTCATGATGGCGGCGTTTAGCATCGGCGATGCGGCACTGATACTCGTTGGACAGAGATTAGGTGCAGGCGAGCTGGAATCTGGGTATCAGCTTGCGAAAAAACTGCTGAAGATCGGAAGCATTATTGGCGTTGTTTTTGGAGTGGCTCTAATAGCTGTAGCAAAACCGATAATAGGCCTATACAACTTTACTCCGGAAGGGGCGAAGTTCACTTTTTACATCCTAGTGATTTACGGCGCTAAAATGGGCCTAGATCTTTTCAACGGAATCAACATAGTCGGCGTACTGCGGTCAGGGGGCGACACAAAATACGCCATGGTGACGGAGAGCCTGTGCGTATGGCTTATCGGCGTCCCGATGGCGTTCATCTCGACCATGTGGCTCCATTTGCCGATTTACTTTGCGGTTCTTCTTGTGTGCTCGGAAGAAGTGGTCAAATTCTTCCTGCTCATCAAACGGTTTGTGTCAAAAAAATGGGTCAAAAACGTGATTCACAACCTGTAGCCGGCGATTGGAGCCTATTGGCAACCTGTCCGCGCTGGTGAATTCCAGCGCGGACAAATTATGGATTGCTTTGGATTAATTTAGGATGCTATTTTGTGTAGTGAATGAACAGGTCGAGCAGATCCAGCATGTCGATTAAGCCGTCATCGTTGACGTCGCACATGCTTGCGGTGACGCCGTTGCCCCATGCGTCGTTGACCTTTACCAAGGCGCCCCAGTTCGGGCTGTCTGCGTCAAACCCGCAGTACAGGAGCATGATGCCAAGGTCGAGGGCGTCTACGACGCCGTCCCTGTTCAGGTCGTATTTCGACCTAGCGACCACTGTGGTGGCTGTGCCGTTTTCAATAACCGGTATGAGGTACCTGGTCGTGTCGCCGTAAAGTCCTACAACTCTCGCCGAGGTGACTGTCATGGCTGCGTTGCCGTACCCCTTGGCCGCATAGAAGAACTTGCCGATGTCCACCGGAGCCTCGGATGTCAAGCCGGTGGTAGTCTCGGATGGAAGCGCCAAGGTTGCCGTGCCCTTCCATTTGCCATCTCCAGCGTATGTCCAAAGTATGCCGTTCATTGCCGTAAAGTCGTTAAGGCCAACATAGCCCTTGCCTGAAAGCGAGCTTCCGTCAACTTCGAATTCCAGTTCGACAGCCAGCACGTCTTTTGCATTTGAAACAGACAAGGTGAATTCAACGTCGCCGCTGATGTAGCTCACTACGTCAGCATCAAGATTCAAAAATACAAGCGTGTCCGGAGCGTATGCCGGTATTGCGCTAAAGGAAGGCACGAAATTGCCCGGCGTGTTTGCAGTTCTGAAAGCTATGAGTTCTGCAAGTATTTGCTTGGCATACTCGTAAGTGTCTTCAGCCAGCTTCATGGATATTTCAGTAGCTGCCAGCTCTGCAGCAGCCATACCTTGGTTCTTTAATACATCTGCCATGTACTTGTCGACCAAAGCCTGCTGCTCGATAAGGGATTTCTCGTATGTTTCCCAGAAAGCGCGGACGCCGTTGCCAATCCTCTCCCTGTCAGCAAGGTTGGTAACATTGCACCTGTTGTGGATCTCACGGAACACCCAGAAGAAGGTGTTGTCGTCCGGATCTGCGAGGTTGTACGCTACTTGGTCTTCATAGCAGTAGTACTTGCCGAAGACGTCGGTTATAAGGCTGCCGTAGTAGGGGAGGTAGATGCCGAATTCCGCAGGCCCCATGCAGACCCACTTTATTGTCGCCAATTCCGCAGGCATCCAAGGCCTGACTTCAAACACGTGCGCTTCCACTGTGTTGTTGTTGCCAATGCAGACGCTGTTGCTCGACGGGTTTGCAGTTTCCCATGCAGTCCCCTCGCCTCGGCTCCCCAGCATCCTCATAGCCTCGTACAGGCTGTATTTGTAGTTTGCACGAGGTTCGACGAAGAAGTCCACATATTTGCTGGCAACCGGGAACTTAGCGTTTATTTCGGCTTGAGTGGTCAAACCCCAAAGGTAACCGTAACCGTTCCTCAAGCGTCCTTGCGTCTGGTGGTTTGATGTTGCGCTTGTGTACGTGTCGGCAATTTTAATTGTTGTCGGGTTGTCCGGGTCGGGGTCGTTCGGGTCGCTCACCAAAGCGTCAAGGGACTTGGGCAGTGAAACCAGGCGCGGTGATGCTATGACGTTTGCCGTGTCGGTAATGTCAATATAGTCGTAAGTGCTGCTGGTGACCACATTGGCGGTGAGGTTTGGTGACAAGCCCACCATGTCGTCAGGGCACTTCACCGCGACGTATTCGTGGCCGGCGAGAATCTGGAAGTACCAAACTTCGTTGGGGTCGCTGACCATAAAGCCTTCTGCCCCGTTTGCTCCGACCTTGTCGATGACTTGGGCTATCAGCTCGCAGCCTTCCCTAGCCGTTGTCGCTTGCATAGCGATTACTGACGGTATGTCAGCTTCGCCTATGGCAGTCGTGCCGCCATAGCGGTCAGCGTTCCTGATGGCTGTTTTGTTTCCGCTAAGAGTTACCGTTGCGGACACAGATACGCCTTTTTCGTTTGTGGTCGCTTCGATCCAAGGCTCATAATCGAGGTATACTGTACCGTCGTACTGCCTGATGGGCTCCCTGAGTGTCGTGTAGCGCAGCGAATGAGCAGGGTAGGGCCAGCTGAAATTCACTGAATCCGGGTCG
Organism: Clostridiales bacterium; assembly: GCA_009782285.1. GTDB lineage: Bacteria > Bacillota > Clostridia > Peptostreptococcales > Anaerovoracaceae > WRJK01. The sequence continues at coordinate 6,779 of WRJK01000022.1, read as the reverse complement.
CTGGACCAATAGAGGTCGCCGGGTTCATGGTCTGCCGCTGGTATGACTGTGAAGAGCTTCGCGTACCTGGACGAATAGTCCTCTGTACGCGCATGGAAGTATGCGCCGCTGTCGGTGACTCCCTTGCCAAAGTAGATTTGAGTGCATTTGCCTTGATCGCCGTCGTCATTTAGGTCTGCCGCGCCGGTGGCGTAGATCAGCCCTGACGACATCACCAGACAGAGAATGAGAAACATGCTCAAGGCCAGTTTTTTAGTTTTTTTCATTGTTTTAACCTCCTTTATAACAGGCCGGCGAAGGGGTGTTGCCCTTCGGCCGGCCTTGTTGTTGAATTTTATTAAGTTGTTATATCTCCAGGAACCTGTGCAGCATGGCCGCAAATTCGGCGCGGGTTGCTGTTCCTTTCGAGTCGAAGAGGTTGTTCAGCTTGCCGTTGATGACACTTGCTTTGTAGAGGGCCTCAACCGCTTCCATTGCGTAATCAGATATGGAGCCCTCGTCGCTAAAGCTTTCGTAGCCGCGCAGTTCAGGCAAATCGATTTCTAAGAAGTCAGCGTAGCGTTTGAGGATTGCTGCAAGCTGTTCGCGGGTCACATTGTCGTTTGGCCCAAACTTACCGCTTCCGTAACCCTCGACTATGCCGCTCTCCGAAGCCCATTTCACAGCTGCTGTGTACCAAGTGCCTTCGGCAACATCGTTGAACGGGTTCTCAAGGTCTGACACGTCTGGACCCTCTGAGGCTCGGTACAGCACTGTAACCACCATGCCCCGTGTCAAAGTCGCATTGGGGCTGAACTGGGTCATGCTCGTGCCGTTCATAAGGCCTTTCGTGTAGACGTAGTCAACGTCACCGCTGAACCAGTCGCCCACATGGACATCTCCGAACCAAGTGCTGTCCGGCACACCGGCTGGGTCGGTAAGCGGTGGAGCCGGCTCGACAATGGCAGTCGTGCTTGGTGTACCGCCTCCTGGACCGCCTCCAGGGCTGCCCACATAGGTCCATCTCCCATACAGAGCCATGTTGGAGGTGGGAGATATATAACTGCCCACCGCATAGTAGACTCCCGTACCGTTTTCATCGGTATTCCATCCATTGAAACTGTAGTTTGCCCGGATAGCGTCCGGAGCGACAATCGACTCGTTCACTATGACAACATTGTGATCTGACGCTCCACCCTTGAGCGAACCGCCGGACGGGTAGAAGTATACAGTATACGCCTGGTACACAGTGAGGTCAAAATCCTTATAGTAATCCATGCCTTCGCCAAGCCCGTCTTTGATTGTTGCAGTAACGGTTGCAGTTCCTGGCTGAGGCGCGCTGAAAGTGCTGTTGTCGCTAATTGCTGCGCCTGTATTTTTTGTGCTTTCGTTGTCAAGGACAGTCCACACAATGGGTGCCTTTATGGACGCATCGCTCGGGTGGACTGAAGCATAATCTTTCAGTGCGGGTGTATCTACAGTATTTATCTTTTTTTCTAGTACCAATTTGCTGTCCAATTTGATTTCTGTTACTGGTATGAACTCGATCACGTTGACGGTGAATGTAGCCGTTTCTGTTATATTTTTTAATTTATAGCTGACCGTTACCGTTTGCGTACCGACAGTGTCCAACGTTGAACCATCTTCGGGGTCTGTCGAGTAATCCTTAGCCAGTACTTTTTCCACGTTGCCGTTGTTATAAGTAGCTTTCACTTCCAACCCAAAGAGGTCGAGCATGAAACCTTCGAAGTATTCGGTCTTGTTTGGAAGTTTGGTAACAGCAATGCTTTCAAGTTCAACATCGAGCACAGTGATATCAAATGATGTTGTCTTTGTGATTGGCTCTTCGGCATCGCCATTTTCAGTGTAGCTGACAGTTACTGTTATTGTTTCTGCTGTGTTCAGCTCAGTGCCGGATGATGGGTTTGTTGTGTATCCCTCCGTGAGCACTTTTTCCGAGCCGTTGTTATAAACAGCCTTCACAACCATGCCTGTGAAGTCCAAGGTTTCACCCACATAGTACACCGTCCGCAAAGGAGTTGCAGTTATGCCAGTAAGCACAACAGCTGTTACTGTTACAGAGAATTCGGCGGATTTCGTTATGCCGTTCTCTGTGTAATTAACAGTGACCTTTTGTGGTCCAGCAGTGTTAAGGATATCGCCTGAAGCCGGCATTGTGGTGTAGTTCGTGACCGGTTTTGACGGATGCTCTAGATAATTGGCCGTTACCACCATGTCGGCTAGGTCTAGGGCGTCGCCAACATAGTATTCCGTTTTTGTCGGCTGCGTGATTGTTATGCTTTCAAGCACCACAGGTTTTTCAGTCACGTCGACGGTGAAAGAAGCTGTTTTTGTTGAGCCGTTTTCGGCATAGCTTACGGTTATGGTCTGTGTGCCCAAAGTGCTGAGGGTTGCGCCGTCCGCCGGGTTTGTCGTGTAGCCGTTAACCGCCTTTAACGAACCGTTGTTGTACGTAGCAGTCACGACCATTCCGGTCAGGTCTAGGGCTTCGCCTTCAACATAGCTTGTCTTTGTCGGCTGCGTAGCACTGATGCTCTCAAGCATAACTGGGTTCACTGTGACTGTTAACGTTGTTTCTTTTGCCATGTAGGTAACGGTCACCGTTTGCGGCCCGGCAGTGGACAAAGCTGCGCCGTTCGATGGGCTTGTAGTGTAGCCAGAGGTGACCTCAGTGCTGCTTCCGTTGTTGTTCGTTGCCGTCAACACCAAGCCCGTCAGGTCAAGGGCGTCGCCGACGAAATATGTTGTCTTTGCCGGCTGCGTTTTGACAGCGATGCTTTCAAGCGCAACTGCAGTTACTGTAATTGAGGTGGTGGCGGTTTTGGTGATGCCGTTCTCTATGTAGGTGACGGTTATCTCCTGAGCCCCGGGGTCGGCCAATACAGTTCCTGAAGCCGGGTTCGTGGTGTAGCCTGTAACAGCGTTTGTCGCATCGTTGTCGTAGGTCGCGGTAACGACCATGCCCGTTAAATCAAGGGCATCGCCGACGTAATGCGCCTTGCTCGGCGGCGTTGTCACGGCTATGCTTTCCAAGACCACCGGCTTGTCGTCTACACGCACCGTGAAGGTTGTTGTCCTTGTGACACCGCTTTCTGTATAGCTGACGTTTACGGTCGGGTTTCCGGCAGTGCTTAGGATTGCGCCGTTTGCCGGGCTCGTCGTGTAGCCGGTGACCGCCTTTTTCGAGTCGTTGTTGTAAGTGGCTGTTATGACCAAGCCGGCAAGGTTGAGGCTTTCGCCTTGAACGTAGACGGTTTTTGTCGGCGGCGTTGTAACGTCTATGCTCTCAAGCACGACCGGGTTTACGGTGACTGCTGTGGTTGCGGTCCTTGTCACGCCGTTCTCGGAGTAGCTGACGTTGATGGTTTGGTTTCCGGCGGTGTTCAGGGTTGCTCCGTTTGCCGGGTTTGTGGTGTAGCTGGTGACCGCCTTTGACGAGCTGTCGCTGTACGTGGCTGTAACGATCATGCCCGCCAGGTTCAGTGCATCGCCGGCGAAATACGTTGCCTTCGTCGGAGCCGTGGTGACAGCTATGCTTTCAAGCACTACTGGGTTAACCGTAACCGAGGTCGAGGCAGTCTTTGTGATGCCGTTCTCGGCATAGGTCACGGTTATTGTTTGGTTTCCGACAGTGTTCAGGGCTGCTCCGTTTGCCGGGCTCGTTGTGTAGCTGGTGACCGCCTTCGACGAGCTGTCGCTGTACGTGGCCGTCACTACCATGCCTGCTAGGTTCAGGGCGTCGCCGGCAAAGTACGTTGCCTTCGTGGGCGGCGTGGTGACTGCTATGCTGGTCAGTTCGACCGGGGCAGCCGGGGGGTTGACCGTTATGGTGAACGTCTTTGTGAAATCGAGGTTGGGGGGCAGCAAACTGTTGCCGTTGGTGATTGTCGCCCTTACCGTCACCGTCCCCGCGCTTGTGGTGTGGAGGACATTGCCGACGAAGCTGGCGCCGGTGCCGCCGGCGTTAACGACGCTCCAGACGATGTCCTTTTTCGACGCTTGCTCCGGGTGCACGACGCCGTTGAGGGCGCAGGGCTCCCCTGCGGTGACTGACGCCGGTATGCCTGTTATGTCAGTAACGGAGATGACGTTGACTGTTATGTTGACGTCCTGCTTGAAATCGGTCCCCATGGCAAGCCCGTTTACGACGGTGGCCGTGACCACCGCAATTCCCGGCTTCGTGGCGTAAAGGAAGCCGTTTTCAATTACGGCGTCTGTCTCCCCTTGGTCTTTCATGCTCCAGAGGATTTCTTGGAACGTCGCGTCCGGCGGGAGGACTGTGCCGGCCAGTTCAAGGTATGCGTAAGCTGGCGTATAGTTTGTGAACTGGGAAAGGCCCGTTACCGCCGTGTGGCTCACGGCTATGCTGAAGTCCTGCGTGTAGGGGACCCCCGCGCCTTTGCCGTTGGCTATGGTGGCAGTGACCACCGCAGTGCCGCTCCCTGTGGTGTTAAGCACGTTGCCCGTTATGGTGGCGCCTGTGCTCCCGGCGCTCTTGACGCTCCAAGCGATGGTTTGGTTGTTTGCGTACATTGGGACGGGCACCCCGCTCAGGGTCAGTGGTATGCCCAGGCCTGCTTTGGAGGGCCCGGATTCAATTCTGTCCACTGCCTGGAAGTCATCGGGGTCCATGCCGCCGCCGTCTATCGCCGCTTCTACGCGGACGGAGAAGCCGCCCCTTATCCCGGTGGCTGTCACGTACCCGAGCTTCGGGATCACGCTGTCTTCAAAATTGAACTCGCCGATCGCAACCTTGTTGAGCGACGTAAAGCCTATGCCTGTGCCGGCTTGGTACATCAATTGGTTGTTCTCGTAGTCATCGTCGTAGCCGTCCTTGAACCCGTTCATAGGTTCGATCATGTACGCCCCGGTGGGCTTGTAAATCCCAAGGTCGATCGATGTGATGGCCGTTGCGTTTCTTACGAACACGTAGTAATAGCTGCCTGATTTTTCTATGCTCACGTACAGAATGTCGTCATCGCTGCCAGAGCCGGCAAAAGAAACCGCGCCGGCAGGGAATGCAAGAGCTAGTGCTAGGACAAGGCAGACAGTCAGTCTCAAAAATCTGTTTTTTATCATTGTTTCATCCTCAATACCTGATGGCAACTCGTCAGCTCAGGGTTTCTCTTGGCAGACGAGTTGCCAAAATTTGCAATAACGGTTATTTTGTGTAGTGAATAAACAGGTCAAGCAGGTCGAGCATGTCGATGAGGCCGTCGCCGTTTACGTCGCACATGCTTGCAGTGACGCCGTTGCCCCATGCATCGTTGACTTTAACCAGAGCGTCCCAGCTCGGGGAGTCTGCATCAAACCCGCAATACAGGAGCATAATGCCTAGGTCGAGGGCATCGACAGTGCCGTCCCTGTTCAGGTCGTATTTTGATTTTGCGACAACCGTAGTGGCGGTACCGTTGTCAATAACCGGCATCAGGTACCTGGTTGTGTCGCCGTAGAGCCCGACAACACGGGCGGCTGTTACTGTCATTGCCGCATTGCCGTATCCCTTGGCTGCGTAGGTGAACTTGGCGATGTCCACAGGCGCCTCCGTTGTAAGCCCGGTGGTGCTTCCTGACGGAAGTGCCAGAGTTACGGTGCCCTTCCAGTTGCTGCCTCCGGCAAAGGTCCACAGGATGCCGTTCATGGAGTCAAAACCGTTAAGCCCTTCAAGGCCTTTGCCTGCCAGCATGTTGCCGTCGACTTCAAAATCAAGTTCTACAGCCAGCACGTCAGTCGCATTTGATATCGACAGCGTGTATTCCACATCGTTGCTGATGTAGCTTACCACGTCGGCATTCAGGTTCAAGAACACCAGCGTGTCGGGTGCGTATGCCGGGATTGCGCTAAATGAAGGCACAAAGTTGCCAGTCGTTCCGGCTGCTTTGAATGCCCTTAGTTCAGCCAGTATTTGCTTGGCGTACACATAGGCTTCTTCGCTCATCTTCATCGAAAGCGCGGTAGCAGCTTCCTCTGCCGCTTCGCGGCCTTGGTTCTTTAATACGTCTAACATGTACTTGTCGACAAGAGCCTGCTGCTCAATCAGCGACTTCTGGTAGACTTCCCAGAAAGCTATCACGCCGTTGCCCAGTCTTGCCCTCTCAGTGAGATTGGACTGGTTGCATTCTGTAAACAGCTGGCGGAAGACCCAGTATGCCGAGTTGTTGTCCGGATTCGCAGCACTGTAGCTTGTCGCGTCTGGCGAATACATCTTGTCGAATGTTTCAGTGACAAGATTTGCATAGTAAGGAACAAAAATGTTGAATTCCGGTGGTGCCATGGTCATCCACATCACTGTAGCAAGTTCGGCAGGCATGTCGGGCCTAAGTTCATAGACATGAGCTTCAACAGTGCTGGCGGTGGAAATGGATGACGAAGCCTCCCAGTCGGTGCCTTGACCGCGGCCCGCAAAGAACCTCATGATCTCATAGAGGCCGTACTTCTTGTTAGCAGGCGGGTTGAGGAGGAAGTCCATGTACTTGGTCCCGGGCACGTTCGCTGCTATTTCAGCTTCCGTGGTGTAGCCGTAAATCTGGCCCCAGCCGGTTTTCATGCGGCCGGACTGATGGTTGGTGGTGGCGCCGTAGGAGTCGCAGAACTTGATCTTGTTCTTGTTGTCAGGGTCTGCCGGGTCGCCCACATAGACTCCCGCCTGAACGGCGATGTCCACCAGCTTCGGCGAGCATACGAAGTTGTCTGTGTCTGTGATGTCAACCACGCCGTTCGGGCCCACGTTGCCCGTGATGTTGGGAGAGAAGCCAACCATGTTATCGGGGCACTTGGCT
>WRJK01000021.1 GCA_009782285.1 Clostridiales bacterium | reverse complement strand
CGGAAAGGCTATACTTGCAATGCCGTCAACTGCGTCAAGAGGGCAGGCTTCCCGCATCGTCCCCGTGCTGGATGCCGGTGCGGTTGTAACAACAACCCGTGCTGACGTCCAGTACGTCGTGACAGAGTACGGCATTGCCAACCTGCGGGGGCGCACTCTGGTAGAGAGGGCAAAGGCGCTGATCAACATTGCGCACCCGGCATTCAGGGCGGGATTGACAGAGGCTTTCGAAAAGCGGTTTGGTCATTCCACAGGGTACATAACGGCTTCGCGGTATCCCGTTGAGACTCTGACATAGCCGCGCAAAAGGGCGTCCGCGTCTGGATCCCCTGTATCAACGAGCAGTGGGCACCCCTTCAAACCTGCAAGTTTGGAAGGGGTTGCGGCGACAATGATGTTTTGCTTGCCAAGCTTTTTAATCACATGTGGGCTGATTTGCTGGTTGCCGCGTCCGAGCAGGTACCCTTGGCCACCTGTCGGCGTAATGACCAGCTTTGCTGGCGTTTTGTCCATGTATGACAGTATTTCCAGCTCTGCAACATCGGTGGCGATAGCCTGTTTTTGCCAAAGCACGTCCACCCCGAGCAGGGTGTTTTTTGTTTGCAAAAAATCCATCAGGGAACGGGTAGTAGAACCTGGCCCGACGAAATAGCAAATATTATCAGCCATGTCCTCGGCTACCGAAGCGGCGATTGCCAGCTGCTGAGATTTTTCGCTCAGAGGCGAGGGTGATTTGCCCCCCTGCATGAAGCGGCGTTCATATGGGATTGTCAAATAGCCGTGCAGACGTGTGCTGAGGATGCCCAGTCGGTAGTCCTTTTCATCGATGTCAAGCACCTCGGCTTCTCGGGTCAGCGCAGTATGTCCGGTCAGAAAGAGGCGCAAAAGCTCTCCCGCCTTTTCGGGGCTTTGAGCGTATACAGGCGAATGAATTTTCACGCCGGCGGGGATGCCCAGCACAGGCAGGCTCTCGCCTATAGCTGCGCAGACGTCACGGGCAGTCCCGTCGCCCCCGGCAAAAGCGATGATGTCAGCCCCTGCAGCGGCAACAGCCTGCGCCGCTGCTTGGGTGTCTGCAGCGGAGCAGGGCGAACCGACAGGCTGGTAAGCCGCATGATAAGAAAAGCCAGCACTTTCCAGTGCGTTCTCGCCCATTTCTTTGCCTGCGCAAAGCACTGTCAACTCTCCCTGCAGAGGCAACAAAACCATGAGCGAGCGGAGGGCTTTTTCTGCGGCGCGAGGCACGGCGCCTCGCCGAATCGCTTCGTCAAGTACGCCGTCCGTGCCTTTCAGCCCCACGCTGCCGCCCATACCTGCTATTGGGTTAATGATCAAACCCAGCTTTTTCATCATATGGGGATATATTTGCCCGCTGTTTCGCCCCCGTCGATGGGGATGAACTGGCCAGTGATGTATTTTGCTTCGTCAGAAGCCAAAAATGCGTACAAAGCCGCCACCTCAGACGGTTCAGCGTGGCGTTTCATAGGTATCCCCTCGTTCACGACTGCAAGAGCTTCGTCTGAATATTCTGCTCGCTGCATAGGCGTTAACACGTAGCCAGGGCATACCGAATTTATCCGCAGCCAAGGTGCACATTCCAAGGCGACAGTCCGGCCCATCAGTATTACAGCCGCTTTAGAAGCATTGTAGTCTGTGTAGAAGGGGTGCCCCTCCATGCCGTTGTTGGAAGCGGTCATCAGAATTACGCCTGACCGCTGCTTTTCCATGCGCACAACAGCTTCCTTGCAGCACAAGAACATGCCGTCAAGGTTTACGCTCATCACCTTGCGCCACTGGGCGAAATCGGTGTCGATGAAGCGGTTTCGAACGCTGATGCCCGCATTTGAGATGAGGACGTCAATACCGCCCAAGTTTTTGTCTACAGCTAGAAAGCCGTTCTTTACGCTGTCCTCGTCGCTTACGTCCACAAGCTGCGTGTCCGCTAGGCCTGGTATCAGCCGGAAAGTTTCGGTCAAAGCCGCTTCATTGATGTCGAAGATGCACACCCTCGCGCCTTCGTCAACGAAGCGTTGAGCGGTTGCTTGGCCTATGCCGCTGCCGCCGCCGGTTATGACTACCCTTTTGTCTTTCAATTCTTCATATTTTGCCATGCTGACTATCCTTTCTCTATTTGTATTTCTTCAGGTATGTGCGCCAAGTGATGGCCCATTTTTCAGGGTCGTCCATGCCGCTTTCGTCCAATTGGTGGCAAACGCTGCTGTGCGGTGCGCTTTTAACGTGTTCGGGGTCGGCCTTTGCCTCCTCGAATATGTATTTCAAGGTGGCGATGTATTCGTCAATGTCTTCTTTCGAAGGAGTTTCTGTAGGCTCCAGCGTCATTGGCTCTGGGATGTAGTAGGGGTGGTGGCTCTGCCAGTAATGCATGCCGAAATCCATCATGCGCCTCTGCACGTCGGCAGTGGAAACACCGGTTTGCTCAAACAATTTTTCCAGAGTGTAGCGGACCTGCTCCACTCGCTGTTTGCCCGGTATGTATGGTGCGTCAACGACGTCCAACTCCATGAGTTTTTTGAACATGTAATTGTTGTTAAGCACCGAGGTTTTCGCTACTTGGTACAGTCCGTCCGGCCCCATGCTGCGAATCCAAGCGTAAGTCTTGAGAACCACAGGTGCTGCGCCGTAAAATGTGCGCACCTTGCCGATGCCGAACTCCGTGTCAGCAAAACCATAGTTGAAACAATACTTTTCCCCGTCAAAATCAATAAGCGGGCCCGGAATGAAGCGTTCTAGGTGTTTGAGTACGCCCACTGCGCCTACCGCAGGGCCACCGCAGCCATGAGGCGTTGAAAAGGATTTGTGGAGGTTGAAAAAGCACATGTCAAAGCCTGCTTCCTTTGCCCTCGTAACACCTAAAAGACCGTTGACGTTGGCTTGGTCGTAGCCGGTCAACCCTCCATGCTCGTGCACAAGCTTTGTGAACTCAAGCACTCTTTTGTTGTAGACGCCCGTGTCCTCGGGGTTGGCTACGAAAAAGCCCGCAGTCCGTTCACTTACTGCGTCTTTAAAAGCTTCAAGATCCGGGTAGCCGTCCTTGTCGGGGTGGAGGTAGATGATTTTGTAGCCTTTGACATGAGGGGCAGCGGCGTCAGACGGATGGGAATATATGGTAGTTATTATTTCGTCCCGCTTGTCTGCTTCGCCCAGCGAGCTAAAGTATGCAAAGGCGATGGAAGCCATTGCCAATATGGCTTGGCTGCCGCCTCCAGGTTGGAAGCTGAAGCGGTCCATCCCTGAAATTTCGCGCATGTAGAGGTCTGTCGCATGGAAGATCTCCAGTATGCCCTGCGCCGTGCTTTCGTCCTGCAGCGGGTGCATTTCCGCCATGCCGGGCAGTCTGGCAAGCTGGTCGTTGATCTTTGGGCTGTATTTTACTGTGCAGGTGCCCTGCCCGATCTCCATATTGACGTCAGCGCCCAGAGTCTGCTGCGACAGGCGCGCATAATGGCGCAATACGCGCGGCTGGGATATTTCGGGCAGCGCAGGCGGTGTTTTTCTAATCAGAGCGGGCGGCAAGCCCGCCAGCACGTCGCCGGCGCATTCCTGCACCTCCGGGTCAGCTTGAGGAACCAAAACTCCTCGTTCGCCGGCTTGGGAAAGTTCAAATATCACAGGCTCGTCCCATTTGGCCTGATGAAAGCCAGTTCTCACTTTATTGCTTCTGTCTATTTTTTTCATATTGTTTTCACCCCTTCCTGCTTAACCAGCAATGCGGCTTATGGCTGCAGACAGCCTCAGCAAGTCTTCACGGCTGTGAACCTCCGTCACGCAGTAAAGTGCGCTCTGCCCTAATTCCGGGAAACTGCCAGATAGATCCAAACCGCCAAAAATGCCTTCTCCGAGCAAAGCTTGGTTGATTTCACGCACCGTTTTTCCAGTGCCGCAAAAGTCCACGATGAACTCCTTGAAAAATGCTCCGCCAAAGCGGTTGGCATTGACGCCGGGAATTTTATTGAGCAGCTGCGCAGCGAAATTTGCGTTTTGCATGATGGCTTGTCCCACTTCCCGCATGCCGTCAGGACCCATTAGGGCAAGGTAGACGCCTGCTGTGATGCCCCACAGGGCAGCTTGAGTACCAACATACTCCTTTGCCTCGTGGCGGTGGTGCCCGAAAGAAGTGCGGTCATATGCCACGTCACCAAAGCCGTATTCGCCTGGCACTGCAGTGGGGCAGATGCCAAAAAGGCGCGATGGGTATTCCATGACGTATTTAGGGTCGTCCGAGGTTGCGATGAAGCCAGCCTGGCCGCCTCCGTAGTTCATGTGCATTCCCAAGGGCTGCAGTTCACCGCACACAATATCTGCGCCGTAACTGACCGGCGGCGCCAGCACTCCCAGAGAGATGGGATCGACGCCGACAACCACTTCGGCACCTGCTTCATGAGCCAGTGCAGCGATCTCCTCTGCTTGGGTCTCGACGAAGCCCAGATATGAAGGGTTCTCAAAATAGACCGCCGCCACGTCCTGCCCCAGCTTCGATCTGAGGGCGGCAATATCCATAAGTCCACTGCTTGCCAAGTAGGCGACCTGTTCAACTTGGTGCCGCGGCTGGCAGTAGTTTTTGAAAACCATCAATTTTTGCGGATCCAGCGTAGCAGGGACAAGCAGACGCTTGCGCCCGTTGATGCGTCCCGCCATACGCAACGCAGTGGCAGCCGCTTGGGACCAGTCGAATGTCGGAACGTTGACGACTTCCATGTCCACCAGTTCGGCAACGAGGCTCTCATACTCGAACAGGGTTTGGAAACGGCCGAAATCGTTGTAGGACTCGCCGCCGTAGGCAGTCAGAAACTCGCCGCGCCCGTTGATTTCGTCACATACAGCTGGAACATAATGCTGCCAGCATCCAGCACCAAGGAAATTCAGGTTGTCCTCGCAATGGGCATTTTTGCGAAGCAGGGAGATCAAATGCTTTTTCAGATCCATTTCCGAAGCAAACGCAGGCGGCAGGTTCATGTTTTCCTTGAGCTTGATTTCTTCGGGCACTTCAGCATGCAGATCCTCTAAAGAGCTAAGGCCCAACTCTTTCAGCATTGCCGCCTCAACGGACGGCTCAGAGTTGGGGATGTAGGGATGACGTTTAAAACCTTGCAACATACAATATCCTCCTTTATTAACACATTTTGCTTAGGCGTTGCCGCCACCGTCGACTGACAAAGCAGCACCTGTGACCCAACTGGACATGTCGCTTGCCAAGAACAGGACAGCGCGCGCTATGTCTTCTGGGAAGCCGATGCGGGCCAGCGGCCTGTCTGCACCGCAGTCCTTGAGATAAGTTTCCATTGTGGCGCTGTCCAACGCAACGCCGGTTTGAACACCCTCGTCCCGCAGCATGGCTGTGTCGGTGTCTCCGGGGTTGACGCTGTTGACGCGTATGTTGGCTGGGCCGTGGTCGATTGCCATTGCCCTGGTCAAATTGACAATGCCGCCTTTGACGGCGCAGTAAGCAGCAGCTAGGTTCCCACCCTTCAAGCCCCAGCCCGATCCGGTGTTGATGATGCTCCCGCCGCCACGAGCCTCCATTTTAGGTATTGCATGCTTCGAGAAGAGGAAAGTCCCCTTTAGGCCCACGTCCAGCACGAAATCCCATTCCTGTTCGGTTAAATCCTTGACTGTTTTCCGCACCGTGACGCCGGCGTTATTGAACAGTATGTCGATTCCGCCAAACCTTTCGCAAATAGCCGACACCGTCCGCATCACCTGTTCCTCGACGCGGACATCGCATTGAAAATAAGCCGCTTCGCGCCCCAATCCCCATAATCGCTCAGCTTCCAGTTCACCCTTTGGGCTGATGTCCACCAGCGCCACTTTTGCGCCGTACTCGCTGAGCAGTTCAGCCGCACCCAAGCCGATGCCGGACGCCGCGCCCGTGACCACTGCCGTTTTGCCGTCCAAAGAAAGCAGCCCTTCCTTTACCATACACATTCACTCCTTTCGCAATTGAGCAAGTTCATATCGGGTTTTCTACAATACAGAGTATCATAAATTTCGATGTAAAGCAAACACAATAAAACACCCTTGTGCTGCCAAAATTATGGCAGCGCAAGGGTGTTCCCAGCTAGTCTTAAAAAACCGCAAGTCATGCTGCTATTTCACTTTAAATACGATAAAAACGTCAACGTCTGCATCTCCGCCACCGTTACAGACATACACGATTTGGATGTCGCCTTTTCTCACTACATTGAAACTTGGGCTGAAATCGCTGCTTCCGGTCAATGTGATGTATTTCACAAAATATTCTGGAGGCACAGCCGTAGTAGCCTCATTTCTGAAGCCTTCCTGACCAAGCACACTCAAAACTTTTTCTTCAAATGCTGCAGAGTAGGTATCAGTGGTGCCTTTCCTGTTGAAACTGAAGACAACAAGATCCGCTGTGTCCTCGCGCACAGTCACTCTGTTCGGATCAAGGCCAAAAGCAGATGAAGGCTCGGGGACTGTCTGGAAATTCTTGAGGTAGCTGCTCTGAGTTTTTGAGCTCTCAATGCCCTCCAGTATTTTGTTTATGTCATTTTCCTGCGTATTGACGGTGTTGCTTGGCACTGCTTCCTGCGTATTGACGGTATTGCTTGGCACTGCGCCTTCCGGAACATAAACTTTACTAGTGTCGATCACTATCGTATTTCTGCTGCCGTCCCAATCAACGCCAAAGTCGAAGGTCTGTCCGATGTCGCGGAGCTTGAAATAGTTGTTTCCCATTATGTAGAAAGCGGTAAACGCGACCTCGTCGCCGTCCAAGTATATTTTGGACGAAGTAGCCGCAGCGTACTGGTTGCCTTGCCCCTTGGCTGACATTTCGCCGCCTACGGCAGAGTACTTGAGGCCGGTCGTGAGCGAAATAGCGTTGCTGGCGCCATCCCAGGCCACCTCGAACTGTTTTGCTGTGCCTGACAACGTGAAAGCCAAATCGCGGAGCTTAAAGTAGTTGTTGCCGTTTATGTTGTATGCGTCAAAGCTTACGCTTTGCCCGTTTACGAGCACGGTGGACGCTGTTGGCCTAGCCAAACTCTGCGCTGACGCTGACGGTATCGTCAAGGGCGGCGCAGATGTCTGGGGTCCGGCCGCAGGCGGCTCAGCCGCAGGCGGTTCGGTTGCGGGCGGTTCGCTTGCAGGCGGCTCAGCCGCAGGTGGTTCGGTTGCAGGCGGCTCAGCTGCAGGCGGTTCGGTTGCAGGCGGCTGCGCAGGTTCAGCTGCAGCTTCGACGGCGAAATCTCTTATGTTTCCAAATTTCCTGCGCACATCATTGAATATTGCTTCCGGGTCGTTTGTAACCCCAAGCCGCATGTAGCCGTTATTGCCGGATTCCATTACGGTAGCCCCGCCGTGCCGGAACAGGTCCAGCATTTTGTGTACGGTATTGCCCTTTATGGTTACGTTCGTTGAATCCCCGCCGTACCGTGCAGTAACATCCTTGCTTATGAGCATCGTGCCATCTATGCCGCCTACGACGCCGGCAATCTTGCCAGCATCCACTTCGCAGAGCTCATATACGTCAGTGAACGTAAAAGTGATGCTTGGATCCCAAGGCGCGGCAATGGTAATGCTTGAAATGATACCCGGCACTGCTGCGGCATGGGCTTGCCCGCAGGGTGCGGCTATCAGGCTCGCTGTAAAAACAACGGCCAATACTATGCTTAACGTTTTTCTTTTCATCATGTTAACCCTCCATAATCCCTTTTGACAACTAAAAGCAGGCTGCGCTCACATATCCCTTTTTGTATCACAGCGCTAGCCTAAAAACAAGAGAAAAAGCCCGCCAAACTGCTAATGCGCGCAGCGCTCAGCTTTGCCAGACCAGTTCAAATTTAAAACCTGTTATTCCGTGCAAACGCACACAGTCGACGAAAGCCTCGTTTACGAATATTGAGGATTCCTTGTCGTCGACAATTTTGAAGATGTTGTATCCTTCAAGTTTTTCTTCGATGAATGCATATTTTTCAAAATACATGATTTTCGGGCGCCCGTCGACCAGTTCTTCTGACAGCAGAAGGTACTTGGATTTTTTATAGTCGATGCAATCCAGCACGTCCATGACGTTGACTGCCTTGTAATCCCCGAAATCGCATTCTAGAGGCAGTATTTCCTTGCTGCCCATCATCGATTCCAATTTGCCAATTGCCGTTTCTTCAAGTATTATGACGCCGCCTTCCAGACAGGAGATGTAATCCCCAAGCGCCATTTTGTTTTTTGACCTTACCATGACTCGCGGCCACCAGTTCTTTAACCTAGGCGAACCGTCGAAATGAAACATCGCATCATGATCGTCGAAACTGCAGACCGTTTTGCAGGCCTCCATGTCCACAATACAAATATCATATTTATCGTATTCCGGATAAACTTCATAAATTTTCATAATCCCTATCCCCTCATAATATTAAATAAATACCCACATTGTTGGCAAGCTTCAAACGCTCCTTTCAAAAAGCATTGCCAGTTATCATTATTTTATGACATAAAGTTGCCTGAAAGTCAACAGGTTTACGCAAATTTAATAAAATTTTCTTGCAGAAGATGGAAGCCTTTTGTTTTCAAAGGCCAGCACAGCTGCCAGTATTATTTCACAAGTTGCGGATACCGTAATTTTTCAGTAACGACATTCATTTTTGCCATCCAACATTAATGCCACTTGAACCTTTTGGTTACTGTCAAGCGAGGCTTGATTCAAAGGAAAAGCAACACCGGGCGTTTCAGCCCGGTATCAGGTAAAAGTGCATTCCGCTACAGCATGAAGAAAATCGTCACACGATGCTGCAGGTACGCACCTGATCGTTCCCCTTTGTTTCCACATAGACGCTGTATTCGCCTACGGCGTATGTGCCCACCGAGTTGTTGCTGATTGAGACTGTTTCTTCGATGCAGGTTTCAGAGCCGTCCGACCAGTATTCGGTAACGGTTATGCACAGGTTGTTTTTGCTGCCGCTCAGCTTTTCGACAGAAGCCGCCGCCACTGTGCCCGTGAGCGATATCATCGAGCCTTCGTCCATTACCTCGTAAGAATCGCCGCAACGCGAGCAGGCATATGTCCAGTAGCCGTCTGACTCTTTTGTCGGAAGTGTATAGGCACCCTCGACGTAGTCGTGTCCAAGAGCGGGAACTTCAGCGACATCTCCGACAGCAAGGCCGCAGGTGATGCAGCAGAGACCCATTAAGCCGGGTTCTTCGCAGGAAGCTTCTGTTATGACCTTTTCTTGCATTTCGCCGGCATGGCTGCATACGATGAAGTCGTAGGTGGCTAATTCGGTGGAACCGTCTCTTAGGCTTAGATGGTGTTTGCCTTCGAGATAAGGATACAGGGAATACGCCTGAAGCTGCAAGTACCCTGAAGAAAATGGCCCCGGTACCCAAAAGGATTCCACATAACTGTTGTTCAGATACGCGGTCACGTACATGTAGTCCGGCCCAGAGACTTCAAGCCAGTAAGGAGCCTTTGTGAACACATCGACCCCATCGGCATTTTTAACCCAAGTCGAATACATAGCGTCTGGTTTGATCGTAAGGCCGCTGTCGGCCATCGCCGGTGCCGCCATGGCAAGCGCCAAAGCGAAGATGAGCATTAAAGACAATAGTTTTTTCATTTCTTTTTCCTCCTAATCCAAAGTAATCTTGATAAACTGTGGTAATACAATACTATCACACACCGGTAACATCTCAGTTACAAAAACAAAAATACTGAAAAAGCTACATTTTCATTTTTACCGTAACTCCCTTGATGGTAACGCCTTGGGATACCGACAGCAAAACCTTGTTGCCGTCAGAGCCCACCGTGTCGCCGTCCTTAAAGGACACGTCGTTTTCTATCGTATACTTGACAAGATCTCTTAAAGAATAAAAGGCGTCGATGAAATTGCTGTCCGTCTCCAGCAGTTCGAATTCTTTTTTCCCGAATTTCCGCATTCCGGAAGTGTAAAGAGAGAAACCCTCAGCGCTGTCGAACCCTAATGTGTTTACATGCACCCACAATTCCGCAGGCAGTTTGCCGTCAAGGATGCCTTCCGCGTATTTCTTGTAGTACGAGGACTCCAGCAAACCGGGTCTGAGGTACACACCCATGGCGTTTTTCTGCTGAAGCAGGCTGCAGATGACCTTTGAAAACAGTATGTGCGCTGTAACAGGGTCGCCTTCCCTAGTCATGGCAACTTTCAAGTGAGCTTTGTGCTTCGCGACGCAGGCTGCGGCTTCGAGCCACAAAACATTGCCCCGTGCGCTTTTCAGCAGCAAGGCGTCGTCAACGGGGCGGGGAATGAACGCGCATCCCAAGACCCTCCCGTCAATAATCATGCCCAAAGCGCCCTTGTCCTTGTAAGGCTCTGCTTCGATGTGCCATTTTTGTTTGAATTGCCGCACAAACGCATCAAAAGAATACTGGGCGCTTTCTAGCAGGATGTCCGCAACGGGCATTTCAAACGCCGCCGTCTTGTTTTTTATAGTGTTGCTCGCCATGGAAACGAATACCCTCCTTCTGACGCCTTAAGCCTCCGCATACTATTATATCCGCTAAAGGGGAAACCGTCAAGGGAACTCAAAAACACGCGTTCTTTCGAGGATTGAAGAATTATTTCAAAAAAGAGTTGACAAAGCAAAAAAGCCATAGTATCATTGTACTAGATAAGTAATACAGTAACACAGCCATACAAACGCATTGCTTGCGGCACTGAACCCGCTTACACAGAAAGGAAGTTAACGTATGCAATGGAAACTTGACAACAATGCCCCGCTGTACCTTCAAATTGCAGACAAAGTGAAGCTGGGCATCGTTTCGGGGGAGTACGCCCCCGGTAAAAGGATTGATTCTGTCAGGGACTTGGCAGAACAGACAGGCGTCAACCCCAACACTATGCAGCGCGCATTAAGCAGGCTTGAAGACGAGGGCTTGCTTTCAACAAACAGGACAAACGGAAAATACGTAACGGAGGACACGGAATTGATTAATCAAATAAAAGATGAACTAGCGAAAAAATATGTTGAGAATTTTCTGGCCAGCATGAAGCAAATGGGGTTTTCAGGCAACATCATACTGGCTCTCGTGCAGCATGAAGTAGGTAAAGGAGAAAACGCCAATGTTTATACTGGAATGTAGCAACATTACAAAAAATTACGGAGCTTGCAAGGCTTTGGACAGCGTTAACCTTCAGCTTGAAAAGGGAAAAATCGTCGGGCTCCTAGGTCCGAACGGGAGCGGGAAAACGACGCTGCTCAAACTGGCAAACGGGCTTTTGTCCCCCACGTCGGGAAGCATCAGCATCGCTGGGGGCAGTCCGGGCGTACACAGCAAGAAAATCGTCGCTTACCTGCCGGAGCGTACCTATTTGAACGAGTGGATGAAGGTTAAGGACATCGTGGCCTTCTTTGCAGACTTTTATGCAAATTTCAGCCGTGAAAAAGCGATTGACATGCTGCAGGCTCTCGGGCTGCCTCAAAATGCCAAATTGTCGTCCCTTTCGAAAGGCAACAAGGAGAAAGTCCAGCTCATACTCGTCATGGCCAGGGAAGCGGAGCTCTACCTCCTCGATGAGCCTATTGGTGGCGTCGACCCGGCTGCAAGGGACTATATCATCAACACGATTATCAGGAATTATTCAGCAAGCGCTACCATCCTCTTGTCGACTCACCTGATTCAGGACGTGGAACGGATATTCGACAGCGTGGTTTTTTTAAACAAAGGGAAAATAGCCCTCCAAGGTCCGGTGGACGACATCAGGGAGGAAAAGGGCTGTTCAATCGACGAATTGTTCAGGGAGGTCTTCAAATGTTAGGGAAGCTGTTGAAATACGAGATACAAGCCACGAGCAGGGTCTTCCTGCCGCTGTACTTGGGGCTGCTCGCAGTAGCAGTTGCCGCAAGTTTCACCTTGCAAAGCAATCTCGACGTACTCAAAGGAATCATTATGTTCCTGCTTGTAATGCTTTACGGGGCGCTCATCGTCGTCACCGTCGTGTTGCTCATCCAGCGGTTTTACCGCAACCTGCTCAAGGACGAAGGGTACCTGATGTTTACCCTGCCCGTGCATCAAGCCACGCTTGTAGCGTCCAAGCTGGTTACAGCATGCCTCTGGAGCATTCTTTCCACAATCGTCGGCGCAGCTTCGGGGATGATTGCCGGCAGAAGCCTAATCGACATAAACGGAATTGCCGACGCGATCAGTCAGGCGGTTGAATTCCTTGCAGAAAATTCGATCTCGCCGTTGCTGGTGCTGCTGGCGTTTTCGGTTGGAGCTGCTCAGTTTGTCCAGTTTGTGCTGCAGGTATACCTTTCGCTAGCCATTGGGCAATTGCCGTCATTGAGCAAGCACAGGGTGCTGTCCTCAATCGCAGTATTCATTGTTGCCTCGATCGCCGTCCAAATTATCTTCACGGTTGCATTGAGCGGCATGGTGCCGAGCTTTATGGAATTTGCAGTGACGGCCAACGACGGGTTTGAGATAGCGTATGGGTTAAGCCCGGCTAAAACATCGCAAGCGGTGGCGTTGACAACTGAAATGCTCTGGATTGCCCTCATATACAACTTGGCTTTGGCAGCAGCAATGTTCTTTGGGACGACGTGGATTTTGAAGAACAAGCTCAATTTGGAATAAACTGCAGGGTTTCGTCAAGTGCCAGCTTGTGCAGCCTCAGAATTTCTGCATGGCTGGGTTCGCACTCGCCGATGCCGCAAATGCCTGTTAACGCATCCTCCGGTGGCATGGAAAGGTCACTGCTAGAAAAACGCAGTGCCAGAGCTATGCCTAGCAAAATGCCTCTTGTGTCAGTGCTTTCGTTTTCACAAAGCCTCAATGCGCCTACCATGCGGTCTTCTCGCGCCAGCTTCCGGACAAGGTCCCGCCCCACGCGGTACACCGTGTCCCCAAGCTGGCGGTTCCCAAAGCGGCTGATGAGGTCGTCAACGTGGTTGTGCAACGGCTGTCTGCCCATTCCGTACTTTTGAGCCAGGGCATCGGCGGCAGAAACCATAGCAGCCCGCACCACGTCCCTGACCCCCGGTGTTTCAATAGACTGCCATATGTACGTGCAGCCCAAGTAGTCACCGCAGTACGCCGTGAGCGCATGGCCCATGTTGTGAATGTACAGTTTTCGCTCCACGTAAAACGAAAAAGGCGAAAAAGGCTCGATCCGCGCCAGCTCAGGGATGCCCGCCTTGAAGGCAGAGCTGTCTACCGGAAGGGATGCGTAGGCTTCCACGCAGATGCGCATAGGATCGCCGCACTGCATTTCAGGCGTCTGGATTGGGACCATGCGGCCTATTGAGGTCTCGACCAGCCCGACTCGCTCAAAAAACCACTTGTGCGCATGCGCAGGCAGCTGGTGCAGAATCAACCCTCGCAGGACGCGTTCCGCGTCCTTGAGGTTTTCGCATATCAAAATGTCCAAAGCCGCCGCCCCGCGCTCGAAACGGCGAGCAAGCCCGGCAGCTATCGGCGCTGCGACGAGCGGCAGGGCCTTCGCGCCCACTGCCGTCGCCATGAGGTCAGCGCCCGATATGGCGGCGGCGACTGTATCCGGGTCGTGGCCGTTTACAGCTTCAACGTTCTTTATCTCAATGTCTGTGCGGGAATCGCCTGCCACAATGCAGAGGGGGTAGGAGCGTCTTTCGTTGATTGCAGCCACGGCTTCCTCGTTGACATCGACAAAGACCGTGTGGTAGCCCGATTCGAAAAGCAGCTGCCCGATAAAGCCGCGCCCAATGTTCCCTGCGCCGTACATTACGGCTGTCTTCGTTGTCATCGCGCCACCTCCGGCACTTCAAGAGGCTTCCCGTGCTCCAGCAGGTACTTCTCGCAATCAGCGGTCCAAAGGCCGTTTTTCATGCGATTGGCAAGGCCGTCGAACAGGGGGTCGGTTGAACCGGCAAAATCGGCGATGGCTGTCAGCGGCATCGATATGTGGTTGTAGATCAGCTTCTTGCCACCAGGGATGCCAGGCAGGTTCAACGTTGCGCCGACAACAGCGTCAAGACCGCCCACATGGGTTACCATGCAGGAGGGATCGATTTTGCCCACAGCCGTCATCTCAAGGCTTTCAAGCATGTCAGCGGTGTTGCCGCCGCTGTTGCCTGATACGTGGGTGGCGTTGTAGTGAACGTTGTAGTAGTTGAGTTTCGCGCCGAATGCAGGGTCTTGGGGCCCGGCAAAGAAGTTGAGGCAGCCGTCAAAGGCCAAGATCGAGTCCGCTTGCTCTGCGACGGAAGCGATCGGCGCATATACAAATACGTCGTCAAACCCTGTGCCGCCTGACAGTTTCATCAGCTCATCAGCGCCGGGTGCTTTCAAGTACACGAGGCCTACGCCGCATTTCTTCGCCTCGGCTGTTGTGAACAGGGACGCAGCACGGTCGAGCCGGGCCTGGTCGATGTCGGTGACAGCGAGCAGCGACGGCCGTCGGCTGCTGTGCAGCGCGTAGTCTATGGCACCCAGCCCCATAGGGCCGGCGCCGGCCAAGAGCGCCATTTTGCCGCCGTGCGCTATGCCCATCCTGTGTTCGTAGCTGCCGGGGGTGGTGTGGTAGTTTGCGTGAAAGCCGCCAATTATGCAGCTCATGGGCTCCGCCAGCGAACCGAGGTAAAAAGACTCGCCGTTGTAAGGGAGCAAACATCCAAGCTCCGTGACGACTGAAGGGATTACAACATAGGTGGCGCTGCCGCCGATGTATGGGAAGCTGTAGCCTGGGGCGGCGTGAACGTTTCCGGGGATGTTCAGAGCCGGCTGGATGGAGAATTTGCCTCCAGCCTCGAACCGCCCCTTCCATTTCGCGCCCACCTCTAATAGCTCTCCGCAGAACTCATGGCCGATGATAGTGGGGTTTTGGGCAACGCTGTTTGGGACTCGCTTGTGGTCCGCTCCCAGTTTGGCCGCCTTGTAAGTGGACATGCATATGCTGTCCGAAACGATTTTCGCCAGTATTTCATCGTCCTTGACAGGCGGAAGCTCAAAAGACTCGAGCCGCAAGTCGCCTTTGCCGTAAAGCCTCACGGCAGCCGTTCTCATATCCCCAACCTCTCTCTCCTCATCTTCTCGACGTTTGTGAAGTTCATTTTTGCTGCATAGCCAGGCAGCGGGACTATTTTTTCGTGTATTGCGTCCAGTATCCATCCGGCTTGCGGGTAGTAATAGTCCTCCAGCTCGGGGCATGGGCAGATCACGTTGGGCGCAGCGACTGCCACAGGCGGTGCGTCCAGCCAGTTGAAGCACAACTCTGTAATGTTCCGCGCAAAATCGTTGATGTGCGCTCCACGCTCGCAGGCGTCGCTGACCAGCACAATCCTGCCGGTTTTTTTAACCGACGCCACCACCTTTTCGTAATTGAAAGGCACAAGGCTTCTTGCGTCGATGACCTCGGCTGACATGCTGAACTTTTCTTTAAGCAAGTCAGCGGCACCGATGCCGGCGTAAAGGGATGCCCCAACGGTGAGGATCGTCACGTCGCTGCCGGTTCGCTTGACGTCAGGCTCGCCAATGGCCACCTCGTAGTACCCTGCCGGTACGCCGCCTTCGTGGAACAATTCACCTGTGTCGTAGAGCTTCTGGCTTTCAAAGAAGACCACGGGATCGCTGCCGGAAAGGGCGGCGTTCATCAGGCCCTTGGCGTCATAAGGCGTGGCGGGGAACACCACCGAAAGGCCTGGGACGTGTGCTGCCAGTGACGTCCAGTCCTGGGCGTGCTGCGCACCGTATTTCGATCCCAGCGATACCCTGAGCACCACTGGCATCTGCAGCGCTCCTGCGCTCATAGCCTGCCATTTGGATAACTGGTTGAACACCTCGTCCCCGGCGCGGCCAAGGAAGTCGCAGTACATCAGTTCCGGGATGGCCCTGCCGCCGCAGAGAGCGTAGCCCACTGCGGCTGCGACTATGGTTCCTTCGGATATTGGAGCGTTGAAAAACCGATGGTACGGAATGGATTCGGTCAGGCCTCCGTAGACCCCAAAGGCTCCGCCCCAGTCGCGGTTGTCTTCACCGAACGCGATGAGCGTGGGATCCGCGTAGAACTTGCCAATGATGGCTTCGAACAGGGCATCGCGCACGTTGAATTGCTTGATTTTTGACACGGGATTGCCGCTTGGGTCAAATGCGAAGCGGCTTTTGCCGGCGAGCTTCGCAAGGCGGCTGTTGCCTTCTATGGGGGCCGCCACGTCAGGAGTGCGGCTGTCGTATTTCTCCACTGTTTTTCTGGAGAACATGTACTGCCTTATGCCATCTGGGTTTCGTGAAAGATCCACGCGGGGTGAAATGCCTTCATCAATGGCGAGCTTCATGATTTTGGTTACCCGCTCCCGTATGTTGTTTTCAACAGCTTCGCACTTGCTGTGCATCATTAGGCCGTCTTTGAACGTTATTATCGAATCGATTGCCTGCCATGCCTCGATTTCCTCTTTGGTGCGGTAGGTGGAGGCGTCGGTAGCGCTGTGGCCGACGAAACGGTAGGTGACAGTGTCGAGCAGAACCGGGCCGTTACCTTCCGTGACTACCTTGCGCTTCCTTTCAAAGGCGTCGATGACGGCGAACACGTTGTAGCCGTCGATGCGCTCGCTGAAAAGCTGCGTCGGGCTTATGCCTGCGCCGACCCGGGCCAAAACGCCGTAAGCCATCGTCTCCCCTGAAGTCTGCCCTCCCATGCCGTAGTGGTTGTTCAGGAAATTGAACAGGATGGGAAGCCCTCCATTATGTCCTTCGTCCCAAAGTTTGGTGAACTGATCTTGGGCGGCGAAGTTCAGAGCCTCCCAAACCGGGCCGCAGCCCAGCGCCGCGTCGCCGATGTTGCATACAACCATGCCTGGCTTCGAGTTCACGCGCTTGAACAGGCCAGCCCCGGCTGCGATGCCCGCAGAACCGCCGACGATGGCGTTGTTTGGGTATATGCCAAACGGGGTGAAGAAGACGTGCATGGAGTTGCCAAGGCCCCGGGCAAAGCCGTTGTCGCGGCCGAACAGCTCTGCCATGAAACCATACAAGAGGAAGTCAAGGGCAAGATCCCGCACGTCGCCGCTTTTATTGACGTTTTCAACGCGTGCCAGCGCAGCCCCCCCGATAAAACCTTCCATAATGCCGTAAAGAGTTTTTTCATCCAAGTTTTTTATGGCTGCGCAGCCTTTGGCCAGCACCTCACCGTGAGACCGGTGGGAGCCGAATATGATGTCGTCTTTGCTCAATGTGTAAGCCATTCCAACGGCGGCGGCTTCTTGGCCGCTGTACAGGTGGGCAGGGCCGGTGTAAACGTACTCGACGCCGTTGTATTGCTTGGTGGTGCGGACGGAGTAGAGCATCCCTTCGAATTCCCGTATTAGCTGCATGTCGTGGAACATGCCCAGAAGATCCGTTTCCGAATATGCGGATGCGGATTCCGCGAAGGGCTTCTGATAGGCGTTGAGGGGTATGCTTTCAAACTTCAATTCGCCTTTGGCCCTGGCTTTGGCCGGGTCGACAAACTGGCACTTAGGCATGGTAGACAGCCTCCTTAACTATTTCTGCAACGGTCGGATGCGGGAAAACGATTTTTTTTATCTGCTCGGCGCCCATTTTTGTGTGCATGACAGCTGACAGCGTGGAAATCACCTCGCTGCAAGGGTTTCCAAGCATGTGTGCACCGACAAGTCGGTTTCTGTCCCAGACGAGCTTGCAAATGCCGTCCATTCCCTCGTTTTCGGCAAGGTAGCGCCCTGAGTACCCCATTGGGAGCTTCGTTTCGCGTGCTTCAATGCCTTTGGCGATTGCCGATTCCAGCGTCTCCCCGATGCCGGCGGCCTCGGGGTTTGTGTAGATCACGGAAGGGATGGCGCTGTAGTCCATCATGTCTTTTTTGCCGCATATGTTGTTAATAGCGACCTCGGCTTCGCGGTAGGCGGTGTGAGCCAGCATAGACTTGCCGTTGACGTCTCCGGCGGCGTACACGCCGGGTTGGCTGGTTTTCATGAAATCGTCGGTGACAATGGCTCCGCGCTCGGTATGCACGTTTATGTTTTCAAGGCCGAGGCCTTCAGTGGACGGTTTTCGACCAATGCTTACAAGGACTTTGTCCGCATTCAGCTCCGATATGCCATTAACTTTTGCGTTGAGGTGGAAAACGATGCCCCTCCGCTCGCAGATACCCTGAAGCATCCCGGATATCTCCCGGTCAAAGGTGCCCGCTATCCTGTCGAGCATCTCGTACACAGTCACCTTGCACCCGACCGAATTGAACAGGCTCGCCATTTCCAGTCCTGCCGCACCACCGCCGACAATGGCAAGCGTTTCGGGGATTTCAGTCAGAGCCAGTATTTCCCGGTTGGTCATGGCAGATTCGATGCCGGCAATTGGTGGCAGCGTTGGCGTGGCACCGGAGCACAGGAGCAAGCTGGGGGCACGATGTGAATTCACCACGAAAACGCCTTTGTCCCGCCCCTGAATAGCGGCTCTTTCCCGGATGATCTCAACCCCTTTTTTTGTCAGCGAAGTTTCGATGCTCCCCACAAGCAGGTCTACTGCTTTGTCCTTGTGCCTCACTGCGGCGGCGTAGTCTATAGCTGCGCTGTTGCAGGTGACGCCGTAACTGGCAGCTCCGCCCTTTGCGTAGTCGTACAGTTTCGCTGAGAAAAGAAGAGCCTTCGAGGGGATGCATCCCTCGTTCAGGCAGACTCCGCCCAAGCGCCGCTCTTCAAACAGAAGAGTTTTCAAGTTTTCGCCAGCGGCCAGCTCTGCAGCGCGGTACCCGGCGGGGCCGCCGCCGACAATTATCAAGTCGTGCAAAACACACCTCCTTATTTTTCAAGCAATGACGTAAACGCTTCCAGATTTCTGCAAAGCGCCTGCAGGAACTTCGATGCCGGAGCGCCGTCTATTGCGCGGTGGTCGTAGGTCAGCGAGAGCGCCATGCATGGATATGCTTTTATCGCCCCGTTTTCCTCGCGGACACGTGTTGTTATGGCGTTCACTCCCAAGATGCCCGTCTGGGGCGGGTTGAGAATGGGAGTGAAGCTCTCTATGCCAAACTGCCCCAAGCTGGAAACAGTGAAGCTTCCCCCTGTCAGCAGTTCCGAGGCGATCGATCCCCTTCGGCAGGCTTCCGCAAGGCCTTTTAGCTGTTTTGACATTTCAAGCAGAGTCAGCTTGCTCGCGCCAAAAACGACAGGGGTCATGAGGCCGCGTTCCGTATCCACCGCGCAGGCGAGGTTAACGTCTGAAAAGCAGCGCATAGTGTCGCCGTGGAGGTGGGCGTTCAGTTCCGGGAACTGCGGGAGCGTACGGGTCACCGCAAAGCTGACCATGTCGGTCAGCGTAATGCCGGAAAGCAGCGGGTCCGCCTTCAGAAGCTTGCGGTATCCGATGATGGCAGCCGCGTCGAAAGAAGCCGTATGGGTAAGCTGTGCAGTGTTCCTAAGCGAAACCGTCATGTTTTCCGCAATTATTTTCCGCATTTTGGAAAGAGGCCTGTCAGTGTACCCAAGAGGGGCATCAACATCTTTTGCATGAGCCGCCTCGCCGCAAAAAGCGGCATCTTCTTGATTGTCCAGCAGCTTCAGCACATCCCGCTCGATGACTCGCCCTCCCGGGCCTGTGGGAGCAGCCCGCTTGGGGTTGATGCCAGCCCGTTCTGCCAGTGCCCGTGCGCGGGGCGACACTGGCAGCCCATCGTCGCCCACTGCCTCAAACAACTCCCCAGCATCGCCTATGGCGCAGACAGGAGCCCCGACTGGCTTCTCTTCGCCTTCTTCCGCGAGCATGGCAAGCACGGTGCCACCGTGCTCCGACTCGACGTCGAAGGTTGCCTTGCCTGTTTCGATGGAGAACAGCCTGTCCCCCCGTTTTACAGTGTCGCCTGCTTTGATATGCCATTTTGCAATGACTGCGCTGTCATCGGATATCCCCAGCTGAGGCATCAGTACAAGATTTGCCAAATTGCTCCCCCCTATTTTTGTGCCGCCTTCGGTGCCAACAAATCAAATTATATCGCCAACTGCTAGAAATGTCCATACGTTCAACATAAATACGCTCCCTGCCCATATAATAAATTTTCCATTTGCAATTTCCCAAATGTGTAGTATAATGAAAAAGCATTGAATTTTACAGATGCTCTCTGCGGCAGGGAGACTGCCGCCATTTTGTCCATAGGGAGGTGAAAAAATGACCAATTACGAATTGATGTTCATCATCGAAGCTGCTTTGGAGGATTCCGCTAAAGAGCAAGTGGTAGACACCGTCAAAGGCATCATAGCCGACAACGGTGAAATTACCAGAGCTGACATCTGGGGGACGAGGAAGCTGGCGTATCCCATTCGAAAGAAAAACGAAGGGTATTACGTGCTGGTTCAGTTCAAGTCAGATGTGGATTTCCCAAAAGAGCTCGACAGAAGGCTTAAGATTCACGACAACGTCATCAGGCATATGATCATTAATATTGACGACAAGTAGAAAGAAGAAAAAGGGTAAAGAGATGAATAGCGTAATACTTATTGGGAGGCTCACAAGGGATCCTGAAGTGAGGTACACGACAGATTCCCAGATGGCCGTTGCTACGTTCACAATAGCGATAGACAGGATTCAGAAAGCCGGCAAAGAAAAACAGACGGATTTTCCGAGGATCACTGTTTTCGGCAAACAAGCAGAGACCTGCGAAAGGTATCTAGCCAAAGGAAGGCAGGTCTGCGTCCAAGGCAGGCTGCAAACAGGAAGCTACAAGAACAAGGAAGGCGCAACAGTCTACACAACTGACGTTGTCGCCGACCGGGTGGAATTTTTAGACTGGGGCGACAAGGGCGAGGCTCCCGCAAGGCAGCTGCCGGACATCCCGGAAGGGTTCCAAGCCCTTGAGGACGACGATGTCCCGTTCTAGAAGCATACAGGCAAACGAACCAAAAAAACAAAAAGGAGGCTTATCAGCATGATTGATAAAAAACGCGGGGGCATCAGGAGAAAAAAGGTGTGCCAGTTCTGCGCTGACAAAACAGAGACGATCGACTACAAAGATGTAGAAAAACTCAGGAAATACATTACGGACAAAGGGAAAATACTTCCCAAAAGGATCACCGGGACCTGTGCAATGCACCAAAGGCAGGTGACAGGGGCAATTAAAAGAGCCAGGATCGTGGCGCTTCTGCCCTATACTGCAGACTGACAAGAGAATCGACAAGGCCGATTGACGAAACCATGCAAAATATAAAAATGGTAAATGTCGCTGAAAAGCGACATTTATTATTTGGTTTACATGTTTACATGTTGAAAAATCTACAGTTTAATGCTATAATATTTTCCAGTAACGGGTCAGAGGCGAGGTGTTGTTTATGGTTAAGGAAGAAATGTTTTCAATTTTCGATTTTGCTTCAGGCATATCCGAAGCAATTGACCTAGTATCTCCTGAATTGAACGATCACCACAAAAAAGTGGCATACATTTCCTACAGCATTGCGAAAGAAATGAACCTGCCGGACAAAGACACCAAGGACATCGTTTTGGCGGCCATTCTGCACGACATCGGCGCGTTCACTTGCGAGGAACGTTTCCAAGCGATGTTTTCGCTGTTTGAAGACAGCGGTTTGAACAACCACCCAGAAATGGGGTACAAGCTTCTGCGGAATTTCGAGCCTTTTGCCGACGCTGCCCTACTGATAAGGCACCACCACAAGCATTTTGACAAGTCGCCGGGCGGAGTGCCGATTGGCAGCTATATAATCCACTTGGCAGACAGGTTGGCTATTTTGTTCGACAAGAAGCGCGAGATACTGGAACAGATTCCAGACATAATGAAAAACATGGAGAAAAACGAATCGATTTTCCACCCCGACACCCTTGCAGCCCTTCGGAAAATAGCAAAGATGGAGTATTTCTGGATTGAAACTTGGCTGTTCCCGGTAGGGAACCTACTGCCGGAAAGGATTCAATTCCCGCAAAAACTGATTGAAATGGACACGCTTTTGGGCCTGGCAAAGGTATTGTCGCAGATAATCGACTTCAGGAGCAGGTTCACAGCGACCCATTCAAGCGGCGTTGCAGCAGTCGCCTTGGAACTGGCGGCCATCTCAGGGTTTTCCGAGCAAGAATGCAAGCTGATGGAGATTGCAGGCTTCCTGCACGACATTGGGAAGCTAGCCATATCAAACGACATTCTGGAAAAAAACGGGGTCTTGAACCATGAAGAATACAACGAGATGAGGAAGCACCCATATTTCACCTATGTCATATTGAGCCGGATCAAAGGCTTTGAGCAGATTGCCATGTGGGCGGCATGCCACCACGAAAGGCTGGACGGGGAAGGGTACCCGTTCCACGTAAAGGGGGAGAACTTTTCTAAACTGGCGCGGATCATGGCTGTTGCAGATATTGTGACCGCAATAACAGAAGACAGGCCGTACCGTCCCGGCATGAGCAGCGAGGCAGCCATAGAAATACTGTCCGGCTTGGTTGCGGACGGTGGGATTGACAAGTGGACTGTGGAAATTGCAAAAGAAAATTTCGTGCGCATCAACGAGGTCCGCAACGCGGCGCAGCAGGCAGCCCTGCAGGAATACGCGGATTATTACGATTTGCCAAAACTAAACGAAAAACCATAAGAGGGATAAATCATGATAGTGAAAGAAGACGCATTTTCAGTTTTTGAAATTGCAACAGGCATATCGGAAGCGATAGACCTTGTTTCAGCAGAATTGAATGACCACCATAAAAAAGTTGCTTATATTTCATATCACATCGCAAAGGAGATGAACCTGCCGGACGAAGAGATAAACGACATCGTCCTTGCGGCAATACTGCATGATATTGGCGCGTTTACATGCGAAGAGCGGCTGCATGTCGTATTCGCGCTGTTCAACGACAACGACTACAACAAGCACCCTGAGATGGGGTTCAAGCTCCTGCGGAACTTTGAACCTTTTCACAATGCCGCCCTGCTGATAAGGCAGCACCATGCGCATTTTGACAAAGACTCAAACGATGCGCCGATTGGCAGCTACATCGTCCATCTGGCAGACAGAGTGTCAATTATCATAGACAAGCGCAACGAGATTTTAGGGCAAGTCCCAGGAATAATTGAAAAAATCGACCACAACCGGGCAATTTTTCACCCGGACACCTTGGCTGCATTCAGGAGGGTCGCAAAAAAAGAGTATTTTTGGATTGAAACTTGCTTTCTTCCGATCAACAACATCCTGCTGGACAGAATGCAGTTCCCTGCGCAGATACTGGGCTTGGACGCGCTTTTAAGCCTTGCGAAAGTCATTTCTCAAATCATCGACTTCAGGAGCAGGTTTACCTCGACACATTCCAGCGGCGTTGCGGCAGTTGCCTTTGAGCTGACCGGCATTCACGGGTTTTCCGAAAGAGAATGCAAACTGATGAAAATCGCAGGCTACCTGCACGACATAGGGAAGCTTGCCATATCCAACGACATTTTGGAAAAAAACGGTGCGCTGAACCATGAAGAGTTCAACGAAATGAGGAAGCACCCTTATTTCACTTATGCTATACTGAACAGGATAAAAGGCTTTGAGCAGATTGCCATGTGGGCGGCAAGCCATCACGAAAGGCTGGACGGAAATGGTTACCCGTTCCACGTAAGGGGCGAAAACTTCTCCAAGCTGTCCCGCATCATGGCTGTTGCCGATATTGTCACAGCCATAACAGAAGACAGGCCGTACCGCAAAGGGATGGACGGCGAAAAAGCGATTGAGATATTGTCGAAAATGGTGGAAGACGGGGGTATAGACAAAGGGACCGTAGAAGTCGTAAAAGAAAACTTCGCCCGCGTCAATGATGTCCGAATGAAAGCACAGGAAGAAGAGCTGCAGGAATACAATGCCTTTTACGCCTTTTCCTTAAGCAAGCAAAAATAGTATCAGGAGGTAACACACTATGAGAAGAGTTTTTTCAACAACGCTTGCAGCCTTGCTGGCCTTGTCGCTTTTGGCAGGGTGCGGAGGAACCGAGCCAGTCGACGGCGTTGCGCAAAATGGTGACATAACCCTGACATTCTGGTCTCACCAGGAAACGGGATGGAACGAAGCGCAGGACGTGATAATCAATGAATTCATGGCGGCAAACCCTGGGATCAAGATCAAGCAAGAATCATTTCCGTATGACGACTTCGAGTCGAAGACGCAAACGTCTCTCATCAGCAAAAGCGGAGGGGCGGACATTTACAGCTTGTGGGGCGGCTGGGCAGTTGATTTCGCCAGTACAGGTGCGTTTTCGCCGGTTCCGGACGATTTTGTGGCCGAACTCAGGGCCGACAGCTACGCTCCGGTGCTGGGCGCCTTCGAATACGAGGGGAAGTGCTACGGCGTACCGCTAGAATTCAACATCGAATACGGCGGCATGCTCGTCTCGGTCCCCAAATTTGCGGAACTTGGCCTTTCTTACCCAACGACATGGGATGAAATGATCAGGATAGCAAGGGAGAACAGCGAAGCCAGAGGCGTGAATTTCGAGTTGCGGGGCTTTGATTTCCCGGCTTGGGACGCGCTGACCTACATATGGCTTTCGATGATCCTTTCATCAGGCGGCCAGTACATGGACGGCGGCAAATTCAGCTTTGCGACGCCCACTGGCATAGAAACTATGCAAAAACTGGTGGACTACGTGAAAATAGACCGTATGACCAACACTGACGGCATCACCAATGCAGAAGAACTTGAACCCTACCATAAATTCTTCCTTGGCGAGACGCTGATGGTTCCCCGGGGGCCTTGGGTGGTTCCGGAAGGGGAGGACGAGTTCGGCCAAGTGTACGGCGAGGATTTCGAATACGTCGCCATGCCATTTTATGGCAACCAAAAGCTCTTCGCGGCTGAGACGGGCTGGGGGCTTGCCGTTAATGCAGCTTCAGCAAACCAGGAAGCCGCATGGAAATTCGTCGAGTTTTGGCTTGAAAAAGAAAGGCTGCTTGATTACAATATTGCCTGCGGCATGATCCCGCCAGTCAAGTCCATATCCCACGAACCGGAGCTTTTGGATGCGATGCCGTACTTGGCGCCCTTGGTGGACATTTTGGACGGAGGGGTGTTCATAGGCTATTTTAACACCGACACGCTCAAGGAAGCAGTGAGCGACATGTACGTGGATATCATCAACAGCGGCATATCCGTCGCTGATGCCGTCAAAGGCCTTGACGACATGCTGAACGCAGAATAACCGCGCTGCGCAGGGGGGGACGGCGTTGAAGAGCAAATGGTTCGTTTGGGTTGTGCTGCTGCCAATCGTCATATTGTTCACAGTCTTTATGGTTTTGCCGATCGCAGGCGGGTTTGTAATTGCAACCTTTGACTACAACCCGCTGCGCTCAGGGAACTCTTTCATTGGGCTTTCGAATTTCGTCAAGCTTTTTAGCGACGCGACGTTTATTAAATCCTTTAAGAATACGCTTATGTTTGTGTTCGTCACAGTGGCTCTGAACATCACAGTCTGCCTCTTTTTATCGGCGCTGATCACATCGCTGAGATGGAGCAAATTGCGGAGCCTGTTCAGGGTGCTGTTTTTCATGCCATGCGTTGCGCCCCTCGTGGCGTCCAGCACAGTCTGGAGAGGCCTGTATTCGCCAAAATACGGGCTTGTCAACAGCTTTCTGGAAAATGTCCTGCACATACCCGCTGTCAACTGGCTGGGCACGCCTGCTTTCGTCATGCCGGCGATCATTCTGTTTACCCTGTGGGCTGACATGGGCTACAACATCATCCTGCTTTCGGCGGGCATGGACGGCATCCCGTCCGATTTTTATGAAGCAGCCGAGATGGACGGCACAAACGCGCTCAAGAAGTTTTTCTTCATTACTCTGCCGCTTTTAGGCAGGACAATGAGCTTCGTCGTCGCAATGACGCTGATTTCGCATTTCCAGATGTTTGCGCAGTTCCAAGTGCTTGCAGGGAGGACAGGTGGGCCAAACCAAGCAGGGAACGTGCTCACCTATTACATCTACAAGACGGCGTTTCAAGCCAAGGACATGGGCTACGCCTCCGCGATCGCGCTGGTGCTCTTTGCCATCATCATGATCGTTACCCTTGTGCAGCAGCGCGCCAGCCGAGTGGACTGGGGGTACTAGATGAAAGGCAGATGGGACAAAACGGCGTTGGGCAAGCAAGTTGCAGCACTGACAGTTTTGATTACGGTCTCGGTGTTCGTTGTCGCGCCGTATGGCTGGATGCTTCTGACTTCGTTCAAGAGCACCCGGGAAATCATGCAAAACCCCGGCAAGCTGCTCCCCATTGACTGGACTTGGTCAGGGTACGTTACAGTCGTCACGAAGTCCCCCTTCTTCAGCTGGCTAGTCAACAGTGCGATTGTTTCCATAACGGTTACGGTGGCTGTCGTATTCACAAGCACTCTGGCAGGGTACGTGTTTTCAAAATTCAAGTTCAAAGGCAAAACGGCGCTTTTCTGGCTGCTATTGGCCACAATGATGGTGCCGTACCAGATTATGATGATTCCGCAATTCCTGATCATAAACGAAATTCGCATATACGACACGCTCTGGGCTTTGATAGTGCCTGAACTGGTTACAGCTTTTGGCATATACCTGTGCCGCCAGTTCTGCGACGATATCCCAGACAGCCTCTGCGAGGCCGCCGTAATCGACGGGGCGGGGCCGTTCAAAATATACAGGATGATAATGCTTCCGCTGCTCAAGCCGTGCATCGGGGCTCTGTCGATATTCACTTTTCTGGGAATATGGAACGAGTACCTCAAGCCGCTGATCATGCTGAACGAGGTGAAGCGCATGACGCTGCCGCTGGCTCTGGCGTTCTTTTCGGACGCGCATACCCGCGACATCGGAGCGATCATGTCAGCATCGGCCCTGATCATGCTGCCTGCGACGGCCTTGCTGCTAGTGCTGCAAAAGCAGTTCATCAAAGGCATTGCCATAACAGGCATAAAATAAGACAGTCAGGAGGAAAGAAATGAAAAAAATCGCGTTCATCGGCGCCGGCAGCTTTGAATTCACACGGGAACTTGTAAGGGACATTTTGACTTTCCCAGCCCTCGAAGGCATTGAAATCGCCCTAATGGACATTGACCGGCAGAAACTCGGGTTCAGCCGCAGGGCTTGCGAGAAGATCGTCGGGGCGGGAGGCTACAGCGCCACCGTGACCGCCACAACAGACCGCACTCAGGCGTTGAAAGGCGCCGACGGGGTAGCCATCACCATTTTGTCAGGAGGCCCTGACGTGTTTCGCAACGACATTGAAATACCAAAGAAATACGGGATAGACGTGTGCGTCGGCGACACCCGGGGGCCTTCCGGGGTTTTTCGATTTTTGCGCACTGCGCCTGCCATGCTTTCCATCTGCAGGGACATAGAAAGAATCTGCCCGGACGCAATCGTTTTAAACTACACAAACCCGATGGCGATGCTGTGCAGGTACCTGCAAAGCGAAACGAATTTGAACATCACCGGCTTGTGCCACAGCGTCCAAGGGTCGGTTGAGATGCTGGCCGGATGGATCGGCGCAGACTTGGAAAACGTCTCCTACCTGTGCGCAGGGATCAACCACCAGGCTTTCTACCTTGAGTTTCTGCACAACGGCAAAGACGCTTACCCAGACATTCGAAAAGCCGTGCAGAGGCCGGAGGTCTACAGCGAAGAAATCGTGCGTTGCGAGATGTTCAAAGCCCTAGGGTATTTTCCCACGGAATCCTCGGGGCACAATTCGGAGTACAACCCGTGGTTCAGGAAGAACGCTGCCGAGATAGAAAAATACTGCACTCACGGCACTGGCTGGAACCCAGGCGAGCATGCATACATACTGAAGGAGTACTTTGAAAGGGAGCAAACTTGGCAGGGCGAGATACAGGCTTGGATCGACAGCCCCCGGATTGACATAAAGAGAGGGAAGGAGTATGCAGCTTACATATTCAACGCAGTGTTCGGCGACAACACCCCGTTTCATTTCAATGGCAACCTGCGGAATTTCGGGCTGATCGACGGGCTGCCGGAAGGCTGCTGCGTAGAGGTTCCGGCAATCGCTACAGAAAAAGGGATAACCCCGGTGCGTGTGGGAAAACTGCCGCCCCAGCTTAACATTCTGGTGAGTACGAGTGCACAGTGCGAGGAGCTGGCTGTGAACGGCTGCATAGCAGGCGACAGGGAAATGATATACCACGCAGTTTTGTTCGACCCGCTAACCACCACCCAGCTGGACATGGCAACGACGCGGAAAATGGTGGACGAAATGTTCGATGCGAATTCCCCTATCTTGAGGCATCCCCCATTAATTCACTACATGTAGTTGAAGACAAAACAAACAATATATGATATAATCAGTGATAATTAGACTCTGAAAAGAGGGCAGAGGATTGGACAGCAGCACAGAGAGATTACTGATGGAGCACATGCCGTTCCCGGCATGCATCATAAACGGCAGGGGAAAGGTAACAAGCGCAAACTCTAATATAGACGAAGTGTTTATTTACGACGGGATAAAAGACGCTGACATTTTTGCACTTACGGGCATAAAGCTCGCTGATTTCCAAAAAAGGCCAAGCGAACGATGTCTTTTGCTGGCAAGAAACGACAAAATATTTAAAATCATAGCGAATGCCCTTGACGACCAGGAAGACTCGCCTGTTATTCTCTATTTTCTTGACGTGACGAATTACGAGACATTGAAAACATTGTACAACGACGAAAAAATATGCATCTGCATCACCAACGTCGACAACTTCGACGTGCTTTCATCAAACACTGAGAAAAGCGACACAGCCGTGCTGCTCACTGAAATCGACAAAGCCGTCAGGCAATGGGCAGCCAAGATGGAAGCCTCCGTCACAAGGTACAAGGACTACATGTATATAATGGTCATGGAAAAATCAGCATGCGACAGGCTGGTCGAAAACAAGTTCCCGATACTGGACGACATAAGAAAGATAGAGACGGACATCGGGTTCCCCATTACCCTGAGCATCGGCATAGGGATAGGAGGCAAAACCCCCGCCAAGACTGACGAGATGGCTCATGCAGCCTTGGACCTTGCATTGGGCAGGGGCGGAGACCAGGCAGTCCTCCGGAGAGGCAGCAAGATAGAGTACTACGGCGGCAAAATGCAGACCGTCGAAAAGGGCAACAAAGGCAAATCCAGGATAATAGCGCATTCGCTCAAACAGCTGATTGAGCAGTCCTCAAAGGTCATGATCATGGGGCACAGGAACCCGGACATGGACGCTTTCGGATCGGCGCTGGGGGTGTTCAGGCTCGCTGCCAGCGTAGGGAAGGAAGCGCACATCGTAATCGACAGGTACCACGTCAACATGGCGGAGATCTTCATGCAGGCGAAAGAAACCGGCGCGTACAGTTTTGTGAACAATGAAAAGGCGCAAGCTATTGCAGACGAAGACACTTTGCTTGTTGTGGTGGACACCCACAAACCGAGCATAACGGAGTGCCCCGGGCTGTTGAGCAAGGCAGAAAAGATAGTTGTAATCGACCACCACAGGAAAACCGAGGAGTTCATTGAAAACCCAACGCTGTCGTACATGGAGCCCTATGCGTCGTCAACGGCCGAACTGGTCACTGAGATGCTGCAGTTTTTTCACGAAAGGAAGAATTTCAGCAAATTCGAAGCAGAGGCCCTGCTTGCGGGGATCACAGTCGACACGAACCGTTTTGCGGGCAAAACAGGGGTAAGGACGTTTGAAGCCGCATCGTGGCTGCGGAGGGCGGGTGCCGACACCAGCGCAGTAAAGAGGTTTTTCCAGTCTGACAGGCAGGCTTTCAAAATAAAAGCAGACAGCATAGCAAAGGCAGAATTCCTCGACTGTGGCGCAGCCCTTTCGATATGCGAAGGATCCCACCCAGACATGCAGGTGCTGAACGCCCAGACGGCGGAGATGCTGCTTGACGTAAAAGGGATAAAAGCGAGCTTCGTCGCCGGGCTGGACGGCGAAGGCGTCACGACAGTCAGCGCACGGTCTTTCGGGGAAATTAACGTGCAGACGATAATGGAAGAATTCGGCGGCGGCGGCCACTTGATGACAGCAGGTGCGCAAACCAAGCTGTCCCCAAGGGAAGTTATGGAGAAACTGAAAGAGCATTTCAGGGCGGAGGTGACAAAATGATCGTAATTTTGCTAAAAGACGTGAAAGGAACCGGGAAGGCCGGGGAAGTGGTCAAGGTGAGCGACGGGTTTGCCAGAAACCTGCTTGTACCGAAGGGCTTTGCAATAGAAGCCTCTGACAAAAACATCAAGAGCCTAGAGAAGCAAAAGTCTTTGGTTGCGGAAAAAAATGCAGGCGAGCAAGCAAAAGCAGAAAAACTTGCTGAAAGGCTGGCTGGCCTTTCGGTAGACATTGCATCAAAGGCAGGGGAAGGCGGCAAGCTGTTTGGCTCCATAACGTCAAAGGACATCGCAGACGCGCTGAAAGAGCAGCACAGCATCGACATGGACAAGAAGAAACTTGTCCTCGACGCTCCGATTAAGCATGTGGGCGAGTTTGAAGTGTCGATAAAGCTCTATCATGAAGTTTCTGCTAGATTGAAGGTAAACGTGACGGCACAGACATAGGAGGCATGCCATGGTCGGGAACATCCCCCCGCACAACGAAGAAGCTGAAAAATGCGTGCTGGGTGCCGTGATGCTAAGCAAGGACGCCCTGTACGACGTCATGGAGCATGTGAGGGCAAGCGACTTTTACAGCAGTGTGCATCAGGAAATATTCGAAGCTGTTTGGGAGCTGCACCAGAAAAACTCCCCAGTTGACACGCTGACGGTATCTGAGGAGCTGAAAAGAAGGAATTCCCTTGAAATGGTTGGCGGCAGGGCCGATGTGGCAGCGCTTTCGATAGCCGTCCCGTCCACGCAGAACGCAGCAGAATACGCGAAGATAGTGGCAGAAAAGTCAACACTGCGGCAGCTGATTTCGGCAGCGGGCGAGATCGTCGACAGGGGCTACCAAGAAAAAATGGAAGCGGAGCAGGTGATAGACTTCGCCGAAAGGAGCATATTCGAAATCTCCCAGCAAAGGCAGGGCAAGGATTTTGCGGCGCTCCGGGACGTGCTCCTTGAAAACCTGAACATCATCGACAAGGCTTCCGGCATGGAAGGCGGCATAACGGGGGTCACGTCGGGGTTTGCCGACCTCGACGACAAGACCGCAGGTTTTCAGAAGTCAGACCTCATAGTGCTTGCGGCAAGGCCAGCCATGGGGAAGACGGCTTTCGCTCTAAACGTCGCGCGCCATGCAGCCGTCAAGGCGAGGGCAAAAGTAATAGTGTTCAGCATGGAGATGTCCAGGGAGCAGCTGGGGCAGAGGCTGCTGGCCATAGAGTCGAGGATCGAGCTCCAGCGGCTGAAGACCGGGAACCTGACCCAGCAGCATTGGGACCAGGTGCAGGAAGCGATGGATCAGCTTTCGCCGGCGAACATATTCATTGACGACACACCCGGCATAAGCATCATGGAGATAAAAAACAAGTGCCGAAGGTTAAAAGCCGACAAGGGCCTCGACTTGATACTTGTGGACTACCTCCAGCTCATGAACTACGAGGGCAGGGCAGAAAACAGGCAGCAAGAGATAACAGCGCTGTCCCGCGCTTTCAAGCAGCTCGCCAGGGAGCTTGACTGCCCGGTGATAGTGCTGTCGCAGCTGTCCAGGGCGCCCGAGCAGAGGTCGGGCGACGCAAAGAGGCCGATCCTGTCGGACCTCCGTGAATCAGGGTCGATTGAGCAGGACGCAGACATAGTGCTGTTCCTGTACAGGGACGAATACTACAACCCCGACACAGAAGAGAAGAACATATGCGAAGTCATCATATCCAAGCACAGGAGCGGGCCCACAGGCACTGTGAAACTGACTTGGATGGACAAATACACAAAATTCGGGGACATAAGCAAAATAGGAAAATAAGGCGGGGCAGAAATGGCGTATACGGTCAAACAGGTAAAAGAGCTGTATTTGCTTGACACCAAGCTGGAAAATATATTCATAAGCGAATTCATGGCGGCAGCGCCGGGGGATTACGTGAAAGTGTACATCCTCAGTTTGATGTACGCGAATTCCGGAACGGAAACAGGCAACGAGGCGATCGCAAAGCAGCTGGGCCTGGAGGAAGAAGACGTGCTCAAAGCTTGGAATTACTGGGAAAACCTTGGTGCAATAAAAAAGGGCTTCAAGAACGACAATGAGAAGTTCAATTACGACGTGGAATTCCTCTGCATCAGGGAGCAGCTCTACGGAAAGAAACCAAAGAAAAAAAGCGGCGCAGAGGGCAGGCTGCCGGAAGGCTTTGACGACGCAAAGCTCAAAGCCATGTTCGACGACATACAGAGGACGACTGGAAGGCTCCTTGGAGGCAAGGAGCCCGAGGAGGTCATTTCCTGGATAGCCGACCACGGCGCAAGCCCCGAGGTTGTCGTTTATGCGTACACCCATTGCAAGAAGAGCAGGAAAGACAACTACAAATATGTAGGCTCTGTCATAAAAAGCTGGATGGAAAAGCAGCTCACTGACATTGGCAAAATTGAAAACCACCTTCAGGAAGTGGACAACAGGCATTATTTGTACAAACGCGTGATGAAAGCACTCGGAAAAACGAGGAACGCCACCGAGCCGGAAAAAGCCATGATGGACAAATGGTTCGACGCAATGGAGCTGTCGATCGACCAAGTCCTAGATGCCGTGGGAAAGACGACAGGAGCGTCCGAGCCAAATTTCAATTACCTGAATTCAATACTCGTGAACAGGCACACGGAAAAAACAGGCGGGCAGAAATCAGGCAAAGGCGGCAAAAAGGCGGTTTCCATAGCAGACGTGCACAGGCACTACGACATGGTGAGGGAACAAGCCGAAAGCGAGGCGGAGGAGAGAAGGGCGCAGGTTTACGGGAATGTGCCCCAGGTAAAGGAAATAGACGCGCAGCTTAGGGCGCTCGGAATGGAAATGTCAAAGATAATGATTTCAAGGAGCCCAAGCAAAAAACAGCAGGCAAGCGCCTGCAAAAACAAGGCAGGGCAGCTGTCTGCGCAAAAGGCGGAGCTGTTGGCTGCTGCCGGCTACAGCGCGGACCACATGGAAACAAAGTACAGGTGCAGCATATGCAGGGACACAGGGCTAAACGACAGCGGCGAGCGCTGCGGTTGTTTTGCAAAAATGCAGAGCGAGGCAGAATTATGGCAAATATCTTCAACAAAGTGACAAGCGCCCCGAAGGGCAGCGGCAAGAAAACAGACGAGCCGCAGATGCAGGCCAGCTACAGGCAGACGGATGCGTTTTCCAGCGAAATGGCAAAGGCAGAACTCGAAAAGCGCATAGCGGAAAAACTGTCGCGAATGTCGGAAACGGACCTTGAAGAGCTTTTTCATCTGCATGAGGATCAGGTCAGGGCAAAAAAAATGCTTGCGAAAAACCATGCAGGCAGAAGCAGGGCTGTCATGGATGGGCAGATATCTTTTGTGGAGGAAAAGGAAGAAGCGCCCCCTGCGCCAAAGCCGGGAAAGCCAGAAAGGGCAGTCGCAAAAAAAACATTCTCGGCAATTGGAGCGGCGGCACAGAGAGTCTTTTTGCCGGTCAGGGCAGCGGCAGCACGGATCGGATCGCGCTTGTTTCCCAAAAAGCCAAGACGGGGGCGCAGGTCCAGAAGGGCTAGGTTCGTGCTCCTGAACTACAAAAGGCACATAAAGAGAAGAGAAAGAAAAGTTTCCGCGCGGATGGCAAGCTTGATAAGCCGGATGGACAAACGCAACAACAGGCTGGCTAGGGTAACGTACAAAGCTGCGGTAAAGAGCAGCAGAGGCGTGTACGCAGCCCGGGAATGGGCAGACACAAACAAAACAAAACTCGTGGCAGGGCTGGTTGTTTTGATAGCGGCGGCCGTAACGAGCGTCTCTACGATGAACTATTTTACGGCATACGTGTACGCCTACAACGGCCGGCCCCTAGGCATGGTGAAAAACCAAGAAGACGTCCTGCGGGTGCTCGAGGTGGTCAGCGAGCAGTTGACTAGGGAGTACGGTGCAGAGATAGAGATCGACAAGGATCAGGACATAACGTTTGAGCGGGTCTACACCGGGAACAAGGAAATAGACGACATGCAGGAAGTCTTCAACCGGC
This sequence comes from Clostridiales bacterium, assembly GCA_009782285.1. Classification (GTDB taxonomy): domain Bacteria; phylum Bacillota; class Clostridia; order Peptostreptococcales; family Anaerovoracaceae; genus WRJK01. Next base: position 1,491 of record WRJK01000021.1, on the reverse strand, counting down.
TTACCTACATGCAGGACATGAATGCAAAAGCCTGCGGGCTGTACATCGACAACCACAGGGTCGCCATATTGGATACTGAGGAAAAGGCGCGGGAGCTTGTGGAAACGTACATGGAAATTCAAGCGCCTCAGAGCGACAACGTAAGGTATGACGACAGGTCGTTTGCGGAAAATGTTGAATACAAGCAGATCGACACCCAGCTGGGGAAGATTCAGAACCCGGACGATGTGATAGAACGGCTGCTGACTGGAAACACTGAACAGAAGATACACTTTGTGGAAAAAGGCGAAACATTTTCGGGCATAGCGAAAATGTACAACATGACACAGTCCGAGCTGGAAGTTGAAAACCCGGAGATCACGCCTGCAAAGCTCAGCATTGGGCAGGAAATAGTGCTGACACAAGCAGTGCCGCTTCTCACCGTTCAGACTGTTGAAGTCGCCACGTACCCCGACATAATACCCTATGACACGATCTATGAGGACAGCACCGGCTTGTACAAGGGCGAACAGTCCACGAAAGTCAAGGGGGTTGACGGCGAACGAGTGGTGACGGCAAAGATAATAAGGAGAAACGGCTTTGAAATTGCGCGGGAAGAGATCAGTTCAGAAACAATTAAGGCAGCCTCTTCCGCAGTAGTCGTCAGAGGGACGAAAGACCTGCCGCCCCTCCAGGGCACAGGCAAGCTGAAATACCCCGTTTCTGGGTACCGGCTGACGTCGAAATTCGGATCGAGGAGCGGGAGGATGCACTACGGCATAGACCTTGCCTGCAAGTCCGGCACAAGGATAGGCGCAGCTGACGGCGGGACGGTCACCTTTGCCGGGTACAAGAGCTCTTTTGGGTACATGATCATAATAAACCACGGCAGGAACATGGAAACGCTGTACGCCCACTGCAGTGCGCTGTTCGTCAAGAAGGGCGAAAAGGTCTACCAGGGCCAGCACATAGCCAATGTCGGAAGCACGGGCCGGAGCACCGGGCCCCACTGCCATTTTGAAGTGCACATCAACGGGGTTCCTAAAAACCCGCTCAGTTATCTGTAAAATACCAGGATTTTGACGAGGCACCGATTTTCTGATATAATATAGCCTGAAAACAAAGAAGGGAGCTTGGCAATGGATTTAAAAAAAGTGCTTATCATAGAAGATGAAAAATCCATATCGGACATAGTGAAATTCAATCTGGTGAAAGAAGGTTTCGACGTCGACACGGCATTTGACGGGCTTGCGGGTCTGAACAAAGCCTTGGAAACAAACCCCGACCTGATCCTTCTCGACATCATGCTGCCTTCCATGGACGGGTTTGCGGTCTGCAAGAAAATAAGGGAGACGAGCATGGTGCCCATAATAATGCTGACCGCAAAGGAAGAAGAGGTCGACAAGGTTTTAGGGCTAGAACTCGGCGCGGACGACTACATAACCAAACCTTTCGGCATGAGGGAACTCGTTGCGAGGATAAAAGCAAACATAAGGCGGACAGAAGTTGTGG